>JBEKVU010000302.1:0-5587 GCA_049513775.1 Candidatus Acidiferrum sp. | reverse complement strand
TTTTCTAACGCCTGGGGCTACCGCTGGAACGCGCAAGTTTTCTCCGCGCCGGGCTATGTGAGCCTCTTGATCAATCGGCGCGGGTCCACAGGATACGGCCAGAAATTTACGGATGCGATTGCCGGAGATTGGGGCGGCAAAGCGTACGGCGACGTGATGACCGGCGTGGATTTTACGCTGAAGAAATATCCGTTTGTGGACGGCTCGCGCATGGCGGCGGCCGGTGGATCCTATGGCGGGTACATGGCGGACTGGATCGATACGCACAGCGGAAGGTTCAAGGCCATCATCAGCCACGCAGGCGTTTACGACTTGACGTCGGCGTACGCGACCGAGGAGCTGTGGTTCAACGAGCACGATGTGCCGGGAACACCGTGGGGAAATCCTGAAGGACACAAGAGATGGTCGGCGTCGACGTATGCCGGGGATTTGGCGAAATTTAAGACACCGACTTTGGTGATTGCTGGAGAGCTGGATTATCGCGTGCCTTATACACAGTCGCTGGAATTTTTTAATACCTTGCAGCGCGAGGGTGTGCCTTCGAAACTTGTTGTTTTCCCAGATGAGGGGCATTGGGTGCTCAAACCGCAAAATGCGCAGTTTTGGTACAAGACGTTTCAAGATTGGCTGGCGATGTATTTGCAGTAATCGCGTCGCGAAATAATCGCCTAAGTTCGACCATCGCGCCAGCGTCGTTGCACGGATGGCGACCGCGATACGGCGTAGGCGTTCGCGGCAGAAGGAAGACAGGCGAGAGTGCCTGCGCGCGCTACCAGAGGCGCCGTTTGGCCATCGCAAAACGTGGGATTGTTCTTGCAATGCTCTTGCCGAGCGATTAGTCTCACCCCAATCTGATCCACGAAAGCAGACCCTCGATAACTATGGCTTCTTTGTCGCAAAGTGTTGCCGCCCCTCGCGCAGGTGCGCTCAGCGGGCGACGCGAGTTGCTGGACGGGTATTTTTATTTTTGCATGTCGCTACTGTTCGCCGCGATTGTTGTTCTCGGTTTCAGCCAGACGGTCAATCAAAACCTGTTCCATCCGGCCATTGCACGACCCGCGATTCTGTGGATCCACGCAGCGGCGTTTTCCGGGTGGATTTTGTTCTTTATTTTTCAGTCCACGCTGGTGCGCACGCGCAACATCAAGTGGCATCGTTTTTCCGGATGGTTTGGCGCCGCGCTAGGCGCGGTAATGGTTCCGCTCGGAATCACCACGGCGATCATCATGGGCCGGTTCGACGCCGCGCAACTGCATCAACCCGATCCAACGTTTCTCAGCATTCCGTTCCTCGACATGCTAGCGTTCGGCGTTTTATTTGCGCTGGCAATTTTGTGGCGCAAGAAACCGGAGTTTCATCGGCGGTTGCTCTTCGTGGCGACTTGCCAACTGCTGGACGCACCTTTCGGGCGTTTTGATTTCCTCTTCAACAACAATCTTTTCTATCTGGCGCTGGACCTGGTGATGGTGCTGGGCGTGGCGCGCGATCTGCTGGTCAATCGGCGCGTGCATACGGTGTATCGCTACGCGTTGCCGGTTTTGTTCGCGGCGCAGGGGTTGGCGATTTACCTTTGGCACAGGGCGCCTGGCTGGTGGGTGAGCATCACGCATAACATTCTGGGGTAGCGACGGATAGGCGAACGCTGCGTGGGCTCGTCGTGCGCCACGCTTACGCCTGGTCCTTGAGGGCGCAGCATGCTGCGCCCCTACAAGTGCTAAGACAGAACTTTTTGCAAGGCAGCGCGGGCGAAGCGGAATAGGTGATAGAGCAGGAAGGCAGAGAGTCCTAGCAGCACAATTACTAGAATGATGGTGGCGCGCGGGTGCGCGGAGGCTAACCAGCTTAGCCAGACGGCGAGAAGATCTTCGCCGAGACTCAAAAACCAATTGCTGAAGGGTTCGGGGCTGACGTTGGCGGCGGCGCGGGCGCTGGCTTTGGCGCTGTGCGAGGTGAGCGCCACACCGCCGGCAAGCAAAGCTGCGCCCCAACGCCACTCCGGAGCGGCGGATCCCGCGGCGGCGAAAGCGAGAACGGCAGCGGCGGGAGGACGGATGAAGGTGTGCAGCGCGTCCCAAATGGTATCGACGTAGGGAATTTTGTCGGCGAGAAATTCGACGGCGTAGAGCACGCAGGCGATCGTGATGATCCACGGGTGGGCCAGCACGCGCATGGACGGCGGCAACTGAATGGCATTGAAACGCTGCAGCAGGCCGAGCGTGGCCACGGTGGCATAAAGATTCAGGCCGGAAGAAAAGCCCGTGCCGAGCGCCAGACCAAGCGTTTCGAGCGGATTGATAGCGGACCTCCGCGGTACGACAGCACATCGAACGTATCACGAGCGGAGGACGTGAACTTTGTTTTCTTGGCTGGCGCGGCAGAACTTTCTTTCGAGCGGCTTAAGCCGCGTATGCGCAGGCTTCGTCGGATGCGGGAGTGCCCGAGAGGCGCTCCGCGACGCGCGCCAGAAATTTGTGGAGCGAGGTTTTCGGGGGACCGTTTGCGGAACTTATGGCGCGAATATCCAGTGCCGCACGAAGGTCCACAGAAGCAAGCTTCCCATGCAGGAAACGAATACGAGACCGACGAGGATGTGGAAGCCGGAGAGATTTACTTCAAACGGAGTGACGGTGCGAGGCTCGGCGGCAATTTTCGGCGACGAAACATTGATGCGCGGAGAAAGGTGCGCGGCTCCTAAGGCCGTCAGGGCAAATTGGAGCGGGGTTTCCGCTTTGTGAAATTCGTACGGGCGAACCATGATGTGACTCCTTGCTTTCGTGCGCCAGATGTTGCAAATAGCCGCTCGTTAAGCGGCTTCGCGATGGGTGGCCGCTGACGAACGAACTACTGGTTGGATGATCGAGTCGCGCGAAAGATGTAAATTTCTTGAGAGGTGCGGCGGCGGAGAGTGAAAGATTCTTTTGCGAAAAATGGCGCGCCCGGCGTGATTCGAACACGCGACATTCTGCTTAGAAGGCAGATGCTCTATCCAACTGAGCTACGGGCGCATCCTTGGCTACTCTCTGATTTTACTGCACTTGACAGCCTATTTCGAGTTCTAACTCTTTTATGTTTTTTGGAGCATTTGGGGCAACCATCGCCGAAATCACCGGAACATCGAATCCAACACTTATTCGTACCGCTTCAAAAAACTTCTCCACAGTTAGGGCAAAACGAATCCCCTCGCGTACTCGTGAGCATTACGTTCAAGGCTACTACACACTGGACCTGATTAATCTTTACAGGCAACTTCACCCCGCCGCTTTAGCCATCGTCACGACCGCGTCAACCGTATCCTTTACCCAACGCGTCCGTCCGTCGGCCATCTGGACCTGTGTAGTTTTCTGGTCCGAGGTAATTTCGATTATTTGGTCGGTGTTGATAATCGAAACGACCACTTCTTCCCCGGCTTCGTTTGCCTTGCGAAGTTTGATTAGCGCCATATCTTAGTTTTCCATTCTTTGTTCATCGACTTAGTGCCGCGTCATCACGATATCATGGACGTAGCTGGCGTGATAATATCCCGGCATGGCGACTCTTGAAGAGACGCTTTTAGCTGTCTGGCGTCAGGCGCTCGTCGAAAATCTCGATATCATCGCGGTCGGCACGGATACGGTCAGCGTGCACACCACTCCGAAGCAAAATCTAAAGCAAGTGGATTTTGAGTTTCAGGGACGAGCTTATCGCGGACTTGAGCAAAATCCAGACACGAAATCACGGTGGGCGGAGATGGCACGGAGCGGCGCAAAGGTTATGCAGTTTTTAGGCGGAGGACGATATGTTGCAGTGGTTGCCGACGGAAAGGTTCACAGCTATCGACCAAGGAGCTAGGAAGACCCCGCCATCCGGTCCCTCGCCGACGCACTCGCCCATCCCGTCTCAGCGGCGGACATGTCCTGTATGGAACGTGCAAACGCATCAGAGGGCGTATCATCTAGGTATGAAGCGAGACTTGCCTGTTACGCGTTGCACGAAGTGCTTCGGCGCTGGTTACAACATAAAGGTCGTAGGCGGTCGTTGTTGCAAGAACAGCGGTGGACAGCGCTGCGAGGGCACCAACGCCATCGCTACCCAAAACCTGGATTGGAGCGAATGCACGCACTGTGAAGCGACCGGGTACTACCGCAACAAAGAATGCCCGGAGTGCAAGGGTGCTGGCTATCTATTCATAGGCCAAAGGGCCGAGGCTGCGGTTTAAACGCCTCGACGTAATATCATGCACGCCAGGCTGGCGTGACAGCATCACAGCATTCAACATTTCCCGAGCAACTCATTTACCGCGAACCACAATTCGGACCCAAGTTGGAGTCATTTGAAGACGAATTACTCCCTCGCAAACCCTCCCAGTCTCCGGCAGCCGTACTGAAATTCTGGCTGTTTCTTTACGGCATCTTCGCGGTCGGCTATGCCGTCTTTCGCATAGCGGTACGCTCCATCACGTGGGCCGTTTCACATCTTGGATGGACACCTTCCCTTCATTTCGTTTTTGGACTCGTTGGAGTTTTCGGGTTGCTGTGCATCGGCCCCTGCCTTCTCTGGTTGTACGCAAGTCAACGGCGACTTTTCGGATGTTTGGAACTGTTAGCGTCGATTATGGGAGCTTTTTACTACTCGTCGAAGGCTTTGTCGGCCGGTCTCGAACTTGGAGTTGTTGTCAGTCTGCCTGGGGTCGCGTTTCTTTTTGTGAAAGGAATCAACGATATGAAATCGATTCAGCCGCAGAATGCCTCGAACGTAACCCGACCTTAGAGCATTCGCCAGTCAAGACCACACGGGATACACGGGAGAATTAGGAGTGTTGCACAACTGGTGCCTACCGTGTTCAGGCCTTGGCTCTTTGCGTCTTCTCCAGCACCGGCCCGAGTTCGTCGGGTTGTGCTTTATGTTCAGACGAAGCATGTGCCGCAAACATGGCCTCCGACCGCGTAAAATATGAGCAATGCTGACATCTAAGCAATCCGGTCGGTTCGTTCTGCGGCACCTTGGGTGCATACCGCCGTTGTAACCCGGCTGAAATCGTCAATAACAGCTCTTTGATAGAGCCCTCAGGAAGGCAAAGGTCGGTATCGTTCGCAATCTCCGCCAACTGTTCGAGCTGTTTGATGACTCGTTCGGCATCGTACCGTTGTTCGATGGTGCTCATCAGGATTACATTCTAGTCTTTACTCGCGCGAATATCTCAAAAGGTTTCTCCTGCTAAGCCTTGCTCGCAAGTTTTCCCCTATGAATTGGCCCGAGACGCTGCGCAGTCTCCCAACCGCAACGTTTCAAATCAGGCTACGCAACTCAATAGTTATGCGGCGACCGAAGCCTATGCGCATGTTGCAAAACTGCGCAATAGGACTTGCCCTTCGCACATACCGCTTCTTAGGTAGGAATTTCTGTGCTCTCGAAGAAAACGTCCGCCTCACTTTGCGGGCTGAAAATATACCGAGGCCGCAGACGCTAAAAGAACATAAGCAATCACCGCGAGCAGTACCGCATGCGCCAAGGAATCCGACACCGAGTGAAACGCGCTTATGACAACGTGGACGGCAAGCCAAGAGAGTAGCAACCAACGTGCCCAATTCCTGCCTTTCAGCAAGAACAC
>JBEKVU010000301.1:0-5594 GCA_049513775.1 Candidatus Acidiferrum sp. | reverse complement strand
AGTGGAATTTCGCCCGTATACAGCGCAGTCATGTCGGATGAAGCGTGTCCCATTTGCTGGCGAATCACCGCGGGCGGGATTCGGGAAAGCTCCCACCTGCGATTGCATCCCCTGCGAAAGGCGTGCATTCCGGCCTTCGGAAGGCCAAGACTCTTGATTGCAGGGTGTAGTCCCTGAATTAGAATCGTGCTCTCCGCAAGAGGCCCGCCCTGCCTTGAATGAAACACGAGGCCCTTGCGCCCGGCGAGAAACTGTTTCAACGCACGCATAGCGGCCCGGCCTTCAGAGTCGGCCAATACCACCGTTCGATACGCCAAAACGTTCTTGCAGGCTCCAATCACCCCGGTTCTATCAAGGGACTCATCGACTCGAATCGTGCCTTTCTCGAAGTCGATATCGTCATCGCGTAGTGCAAGCAACTCGCTGATGCGAAGCCCGGAAGCGGACGCTAGCAGGAACAACGTCGAATACTGCTCTCGTCTTTCTGTTCCGAGGCTTTGCACAAAGTGAAGCTGCCCAACAATCCGCATGGCGTCCTCCCATGAATACGAGACGTGCTGGCGAGATTTAATGCTCATTTCCAGTCGCTCGCGTTGAGGAATGCTCAACCCATCCTGAGAGAAGGGAACCTTCCGACCTTTCGAAGCCGCAGACAAAACGCGCTGCATCGTGCGCAGGATGTTTTTGACCGTTGTCCACGAAAGACCCTCTCTCCTCTTCTTCCACGCCCACTCATTTATGGCTTCGATGTCGATGTGGTCTATCGGCACATCGTTCCAATCGGGTTCGAGATGATTCCTCAAATGACCGTCAGCGACCGAGAACGTTGAAGCGCGAAGCATGCGCGGGGCGAAAACTTCCCGATAATGCTTCACAACGTCCGCGAAAACCTTTCCAGAGGGAATCGCGAAATGGCGATTGTTTAAATCCGCCAAGAATCGCATCTTCTTTCCCTCCGCTTCGGTCCTCGTTAGCCCGCCGTCTTTTGATTTGACGGGGCCGAGAATCTCTCGGCGACGCTTTCTTTCCTCAACACCCGGAACATCAAGCCAATACTGGATGTAGAAGTATTTCTTTCCATTCTTGCGCGTACCTGTGCGCAATTTTGGATTTTGTCCCTTTCGGCGACTCATGCTCTTTCCTCGCTTTCTTCGAGTCGCTCGAATTGGCGGCGAAGGGAGTGTAGCAAGACTGGGCGCGGGTGGGCTAGAACCCGTCGCCGGGGCGGTCGGAAAAGACAGGATTATACGCTTGGACATGAGGACACCCTTGGTGTCCCAGTCCCTTCGTATCTTTTTAGAAGGGTTGCACTTGTGGCGGGGGATGGTCGCCGATGTCGCGCTGGTATTCGGACCACGCCGGGGTCCGTCGCTTAATCGGCTAGGCGGTTGCTACGTTCGCCAACGTATCGAGAAGGGTAACAGATTCGGGGCATTTTGTCAAGGCGGGGCGGCTTACTGCCTCCACCAAACGTACGTGACGTACGCCAAGCTCAGTGCAGCCACAACTGTGAGAACAACAAGATAACCGCCAAAAATGTCGTGCAGGTAGGCTCCAATCGCGATTCCTAGAGCCAATAAGCCTATTTTGAAAATGCCGGTCTGCCACCATTTCAGCGTAAGCGTTTTAAAGATATTCATGACCGCCTCGGTCCGGCTTTAGTTTTTCACCGGGCGATATTCCTTGCACCTGCATCCCGGATAAATTACAAACGCTCAACAGCTTGCCGCTGGCTCTTCTTGTCGGATGAATCGCTTTTCCGTGCGTGCACTTGCAAGCGAGTTTGTGAGGGTGGGGCATGCGGAAATTTTAACATGCCCGAATCAGCTTCCGGTTGACGCGGTTCTGGATTTTATCGCTGCGCGGATGCAAATCCTTGGACTAGAATCCCTTCATGGAAGTTCCCGTTTGTGGCGAAATCAAATCCCAAGCCGATTTTCGTCGTGTACTAGCAGACGTGATTCGTTTCACGTCTAGCAAAATCGGTGATGGCCGCTTCGTGGACCGCCGTTGGCTGCGTATTGACAAAGAGCTTAACGCCATGAGGCTGTCCACGGTGGATGGGCACATGCCCACGGAAACCGAAAGGCAGAATATCGACATCGCTCGGTTCGCAAAATCGCGAATCATGGGACAAGGCGATTGGAACGATTATGTGAAGTGCTTGGTAGGTTTGAACAACTACTTTAAAGCGTGGCCCCCAGGCGAGCCTGTCAGCGTGCCAGACGTAGCGCAAATGCCGAAAATGTTGCCCAAGGCGGTAAGGGAAGCCGCCGCACTCCACGCGAAGCATCAAACGAGATGGCACCGCTTTTGGCGATGGGTGGAACACAATACCCGCGTTGCGGCCCGCGACTCCGCTCATCGTTGCCTACGGCATTTATTGGGTAGCTCACAGAATTGCCCCGAGCAGTGCGTGGGAAACTTGGGCGATAGCTTTATTCCTCTTATCGGGCGTCTGGGGCGCACTCCTGGGAACTTATGCGATGTTTTGGTTGGCTCGCCTCCCCTTTCGGCGTTGTCCTCGATGCCATCAAAGGTTCGGTTTTGGTTTCAAGTGTCGCTCGTGCGGGATGAAGAGTGCGCGGCCTTGACGGCGTCGCCGCATCGTGCGAAAACATTCTCCCGCCTCTACCGGAAAGCGAGATTTCCGGTGAACACCCAAAAACATATTCCGCCTGCGAACGCGATGATGACGAAGGAAGAGGTTGATAAACTTCGTCGCGGGCTTGCGCATCTGGCGCACTCGCATTTGGAGGCCACATACAGAAGGAGCTTGGGGCAGTTGGTGTCCACGGATATGCCGACGCCGCGCATGGTGCAAGAGTTTGTAACGACGTGGAAATTATTGTGGGGGTACAAGTGGAAGTGATTTGTTGCCAAGAGACGGTGGAGAAGATTTTAAGGACTGGTCTTTAGTACTACTGTGTTATAAATAATCACAAGCGTCTTCCGCAACACACCGGACAACAAGGGATTTGTCGGACGAGATATCTTGCAATTTGAATTCGCAGGGTGGCGATGGAGTGTGGGTTATGCCGTTCGGCACGTGCGCGGCGAGCCGCGGGGTTTAAACTCGGGCGGAAGTTTCGCGGTGCATAGCTCCAGTCGATCGGCGCGTGCGGAGGGGGAAAAACGACTTCTTTCCGCAACGAGGAAGCCGTAGGCGGCGATGCATAAGGTGGCGTGATGATGGAAGCCTCGCCAACCGCGACCTTCGTAATGGCCCAGCCCCAGTTCTTGCTTCAGCTCCTGGTAGTCCCGTTCGATGATCCAACGATGCTTGGCTAGCTTTACCAATTCTCGCAGTGCGGTGCCGGCGGGCTCGGTCGAAAACCAGTATTTGGTGGGTTCACGTTCGCCCTTGGGCCATTCGATCAACAGCCATTCCTCGGGATAGGGCTCGCTTCTCTTGAAATCCCGATGTGCTGGCCGAACGCGTGTGGCGGCAAAACGGGAGCGCAGTTTTTTCGTGCTGCCCTCGCGCCAGGTTACCGTTTTCCATTCCTGGGATGACAACGATTCCGCCAATTGCTTTAGCGAAACCGGCTGATGATTTTTATCCCGCCGCAAACACTTACCTGGACGCCTGGTGCCGCGTTTGGCGGGTAGCGGTGCTTTTCCCGAGGGCCAAACCGTTGTGGGTCCTCGTACACCAAGGGTGTAGCGTAGTTGCAGTTTGCTGATCCCCTCGCGAAACTTCGTGTCGTCACCATACGCGGCATCGCCCAGCACCGACCCCACCGGAACTCCCGCGGTTGCGGCCTTGCGAATCTGTTCGAGTGCAATCTCCGGCTTGGTTTTAAAGCAGATCTCTGGGGGAACACCCGTCTTTTCCCTGCCTTCTTTATCCTCGGCCCATTCTTTGGGTAAGTACAGACGCCACGCGATGGGGAGACTGGCGCGCTCGGTCGCGATCGACAAACTTACCGCCACCTGGCAGTTTTCCTGTTTGCCTACCTGCCCACAATACTGCCGCGCCACGCCGACCGAATGCGTTCCTTTCTTGGGGAAGCCGGTGTCGTCTACGATCCAAGCGATCACCGGTTCATCGCGCTTCATGGCCGGCAGAACTGCGTGGCGTACTTGCTCGAGTAAAGCTTCGTCACTCCACCGCGCATCCGCTACCAGATGATGGAGAGATTGATGGGTCTGTCGCACATTGTCCGGAGCCAGCCGCGCTGCCATGGGCTCGACGCTCTTGCGTTCTCCGGGCAGAAGAAGCCCTTTGCAATACAATTTCAGCGGTTCCACGCGATCGGCGTGCTCTGCGGCATGCGCCAGGCTGTCGAGATAAGCCGCGAAGCGTGGTTGTTGTGCGCCTGGCGCCGAAGAAGTGGCGCTCATGCCCACAGAGTGTAGAGGTCGCGGGCGCCCATGCTACTGTTTTTTTACGTAATGTGTTCTATTTTATAACACAGTAGTACTAGCAGTATGCAGCGATTACGATGCGTTCGACAGTCCATCTTCCGACTCATATACGATCAGCCCTTGCCCAGAAGACGGAGCCTAACGCTCGAATTCGCGAACGATCTGGTAGTCTGGCGGGATGACGAACAGACCGCGATCGGGCTCGACGCGCTTTATGTTATTTAGTTCGAATACATCGAGTCGTGATTCGTCATCGGTGTATCTCGTTGCTCGCTTTACCATAGCCTGCAAATCTTCAGAACACCAATATTCTGTCAGGATGCCCGCGTTCGCAGTTTCCCACACCGCTATGCCGCCAGCGGAAACACCGTTAATCAAGCGTTTTCCCAAGTCGTCGTGATTGAGATCCCGAGGAGCCGCTTGTATCACCTGAAAATTTGCCTTACAGAATCCACTTAGGGATTCAGCAACAGAAGCATTACGAATCGATTGCGGAATCAGTGTTCGGACAATTGCAGTTTTGTTCGACGGATGCATCGTGATCGAACGTAAACTCACCGGATCACAGATATCTATGACTTCTACTTGCTTCGTCGCTACTTTTGGGTCTGCGCTGTACGTCCCGTAGTATACATCGGTGCGGACTCGCCCTTGACCATCCCGCGCCACAGTCCCCAACTTACGCTCGTCGGGGACCGGGAACATCTGCCAGGGAAGCGCAACAGACATATAAAGTTCGGCCTCAAACGGCCTTGTCGGCACTGAAGCAATGCTTCCAAGTCCAGTCATTCCCAGGCACTGCGCATTTGCGCCCGAAGTGAGCACGGTCGCCGTAAGAATCGGTAAGAGCCAAGCCATCAAACGCACGCTCCATGCTGGCATGCTATGCCTCCCCTCGCAATCATGGCGTCGAATCAAATAGCCTCCAGTCGGAGGAACGACCGATTCAAGTTTCTCCAACACCTCACTCGCAGGAAGCCCGTCTTGATGGCCGCGAAGTATTCTGAAGACTCCCCGCTGCAATTCACCTACGCGTTTTCTTGTTATTTCCGCCATGGCATATCCGTGTCGCGACGACCTCGACGGCTTCGCAAAGATCGTATACCCAAGTTGAAGTCACTCGTCGCGATCCACGGACTCAAACAGCGATTGGAAAGACCAGATACTGGCACCCTGATTCTGCTGGGTAGTGACGGTCTTACAGTGATCCGGCGTCCCAGTAT
>JBEKVU010000300.1:0-5596 GCA_049513775.1 Candidatus Acidiferrum sp. | reverse complement strand
TCACCGTAGCAGAGCAGCACGGCCAGCGAGCCAGGCATAACGTTTGGCGCTTCCCGCTCAAGAAAATCAAATTCCGAAGTCCAAGTCGAAATCAAAAGGACAGGTCTGAAGACCCGCCGCTACACACTACAACTACCCGGATGAGGGTTGCCCTCTCCAGGTGTGCCGTGCGACTGAGTAGGCCGGACTGAAGACCGGCACCTACTCAGGCATTTCCTCACGGGCCTCATTGGCGCGCTGGAGTCGGCGGTTCACTCGAAGACGGATTAGGACGCGCGGGAGACGGTTAGGGCGGCTGGTTCTAGGGGAAGCGGGTCGGTTGTGCTGCCTACCACGGCAGCGATTTTGCCGGTAACGGGGATTTTTGCGGCACGAAGCATGTGGATGACTTGGGTTTCAGTCAGGCGCGAGGCGTCGTATTCAAAGGACAGGTGGTTTTTGGTTTCGTCGACGCGGAAGCGGCGCAATCCATAGGTATTGGCGAAGGAGCCCAAGAGGCCGAGTTGGTGTGGTGTGAGCGGCTCTTGCAGTTGATAAGTAATTTCCAGGAGCGTCATGATGCTCGGCATTATACCAGCCTCTACAAATTTCAGCTTGCATTGGTGTGTCGCGTAGGATCCTCCTTGTCCGCAAAAAAAGCAGATTCCTCGCTTCGCCCGAATTTCAATGTTGCTTTGTTGGCCGGCTCCGCCGGCCGTTCTGGCTGTCTGCGCGGCGCGCCTGGCGTTCAGCCTTTCGTTTTAAAAGAAACTTTTGCGCGGTCTCGCACGTATCCTTGAGCGTAGATAATTCAGGAGTATCATCTCGTTCGCACGGCAAAGAGTCGCGGACGCGAGATTTCATTGGAGCGCTTGATGACGCGATGTTTCGGAGAAACGTATCGGCCAAACAGCAACCGGCGAAGTGATTTGCGCCGTACGGGCTTGCGGATGTTTTCGCGAAGCATTCTTTGCCTGAGTGCGCTGGTTATTGCGCTGTGTTTTTTTGGGGTAGTGGCGCGCGGGCAAGATGCGCCTGGGCCGGGGGCGAAGCCTGCGACGGCGATGCCTTCGGTGCTGGAGGTGCCGCTGGCGGCGCAGCCATCGGATCATTTTGACGCGGTGGCGGCTACGGACGCGTATTTGGCGCAGATTCCCGAGGAGGCGCGGTCACGTTCCGACGCCTACTTCGAAGGCGGATATTGGCTGATTTTGTGGGATTTTCTGGTTGGCGCAATCATCAACCTGCTGTTTTTGCAGTTTCGCTGGTCCGCGCGCATGCGCGACGTGGCAGAGCGCACTACGCGATTCAAGCCGCTGCAGACAGCGATTTATTGGGTGCAATTTCTTTTGGTAAGCACGGTTCTTGGCTTTCCGCTGGCGATCTACGAAGGGTACACGCGCGAGCATAAGTATGGACTCGCCACGCAGACCTTTGGGCCGTGGCTCGGTGATCAAGGCAAAGCGCTGTTGCTCGGCCTGATCCTCGGCGGGATCGTGGTGATGCTACTGCTCGGCGTGGTGCGCCGATTGCCGCGCACGTGGTGGATTTGGGGCGCGGTGGTGGCCATCCTGTTCATGGCGTTCGTGGTGTTGATCTCGCCCGTGTACCTTTTCCCAATTTTCAACACGATCAAGCCCCTCGACGATGCGCGCATCACCGCTCCGATCCTCAAGATGGCGCATGCGAATGGGATTGGCGTCGACAAAGTGTTTGAGATCGACGCGTCGCGGCAGAGCACGCGGATGAGCGCGAATGTCAGCGGTCTGGGCAAGACCATGCGCATCACCTTGAACGACAATCTGCTGAAACGCGGGTCGCTGCCGGAGATTCAGTTCGTGATGGGCCACGAGATGGGGCACTACGTTTTGCATCACATTCCCAAGGACACGATTTTCTTTTTTGTGGTGATCGTGGCGGCGTTCGGGTTTCTGCGCTGGTCGGTGGAGTGGGCGTTGAAGCACTGGGGCGCACAATGGCAGATTCGCGGGATCACCGATGTTGCGGTTCTGCCGCTGGTGTTCCTGATGGGCTCGCTGTTTTTCTTTATACTCACGCCGATCTTGAACACGCAGACGCGCACCAACGAGGGCGAAGCGGACATGTACGGGCTGAATGCCAGCCGGCAGCCGGACGGCTTTGCGCAGGCCGCCATTCATCTGGGCGAGTATCGCAAGATGAGTCCAGGCCCGGTGGAGGAGTTTTTCTTCTTCGATCATCCGAGCGGGCGGAATCGCATCTTTGCAGCGATGCGCTGGAAGGCGCAGAATCAGCAGCTGTTCATGCCGCCGGCTTCTGGTACGCCGGCCGCTCCGGCTACGGAGCCAACGCCTGTACGTTGAGGCCGACCTGGCGAGCTGAGACTGCAAAGTGCTCCGGCTAATTTCGTTTGCTCCGAGTTTAACTACCGGGTTGATTTCTTGCCGTACCAATGCGCGTTCACCTCCGCGAAACCGGTCCATTGTTTTGGGAGATCCTCGATCGGGAAGATTGCGGACACCGGACAGGCCGGGATACAGGCGCCACAGTCAACACAGCAATCGGGATCGATGTGAAGGTGCGGCGCAGCAGAAAACTCGGTTTCGTCTTTACGCGGATGGATGCAATCGCAGGGGCAGACATCCACGCAGGCGGTGTCCTTCACGCCGACACACGGCTCGGCAATTACGTAGGGCATTCGATCCTCCAAGTGGCTATAGAAAAGCGCGCGACAATCTGGCCCGTTTGTGGCCGACAGCCTTGTCCGCTCCGTCCGGTCCTCAGTGTGGTGATTCGAGGAAATGCCGGCGATGACTTAAGTCACGGCGACGCGAAAATTATGGGTGAGAGGACAGTCTATTCGCCGCGGACCATTTCATCGCGGATCGCGGTGAGATCGGGGATAGTCACGGTGCGCCTGCTCATCTGAATTAGATTTTCTCCGTGTAAGCGGCCGAGGTTTCGGGAAACTAGTTCTCGGACCGTACCGAGGCGCACGGCGAGCTCTTCGTTATTTTCCGTCAATTGAAATTGAACGCCTCGAGCAGGGTTCTGTCCGGTCGTCTCCGCTAATCGCACCAGATGCGCGATGAGGCGCTTACGAACCGTCGAGAAAGACAGCTCCTCTACGAGACCGACTAGATGGCGCAATCGGTGTCCGAGAACCTTGAACACCTTGAGCGCCATTTCAGGGTTCTGCAAACAGATATTGCGAAACGTATCCGCTGACAGTCGCAACAAAATCGTTGGGCTAGCGGCCTCGGCGCTGGCTGGATAGCGCCCACCGTCAAACACGGCCACCTCCGCAAGTGAGCTCCCTTTACGTTCGATTCCCAGGAGCTGCTGTCTGCCGCTGAACGAAGATTTGATGATCTTGACCGTGCCCTCTTCAACGATGAGTAGCTCGTTGCACGGGTCGCCTTCGGCAAAAATTATGGCTCCCTCATCGAAATGCACACGGCTTACGTTCTCGGCGATCAGCAGGAGTTCCGCTTCAGACAGGTCGGTGAAGAGCGGCAGCCGACGCAGTATCTTGACGAACGCGAGCTTGGAAGGGGTCATTTTATCGAACTGCGTAGGCGATTTTCCGTCAAGGTTCGCGTTGCAGGTGGCATTATCCCATGCTGCGGACTCTCCGATGCACCGCCGCCCAGACCAGAATCATCTAACATACCCTTATGGCTGAAGTGGGCAAGTTCCCCCCAAGTCCCGGTTTACAAATCTTGCCGTCGGCGCCGCGGGAAAAAGATCCGGTCTGCGGGATGATGGTTGATCCGCAGAAGGCGGCGAAGACGGCGGAGCACGCTGGCGGAATTTTTTATTTTTGTTCGGTGCGATGTGGCGAGCGATTTTCTGCCGAACCGGGGAAATTTCTAATGGCGCCCGGTGCCGGCGGAATGCAGGTCGAGGCTCACGCTCACATGCGTGGTACGGGGCAAATAGCCGCTGACGTGAGATCCCCGGCCCTCACTGGCGATCCGTCGATTGCTCAGAAAAACATCCGTTACACCTGCCCGATGGACCCCGACATTGTGCGAATGGGGCCGGGCGCTTGTCCAAAGTGCGGGATGGCGCTGGAGCCGATGGACATCGTGGCGGGTGAGACGCAGGCCGACCCGGAATACGATTTGATGCGCAAGCGTTTTTGGTTTGCGGTGCTGCTGTCCGCGCCGTTGCTGATTGCTTCCATGCTGAGCGACTTGGCACCGATGCTCGGGCTGGGTATTCACTGGCACGTGGCGGACGGCGCGCTGAATTGGTTCGAATGCGGGTTGGCTACGCCGGTGGTGTTGTGGTGCGGCTGGCCGTTTTTTGAGCGGTTCTGGGCGTCACTGGTGAATCGCAGCCCGAACATGTTTACGTTGATCGGGCTGGGCACGGGCGCGGCGTATATCGACAGCCTGGTCGCGACGGCGTTTCCGCAGATTTTTCCGGCGTCGTTTCGCGACGCGCACGGGGCCGTGCCGGTTTATTTTGAGGCAGCGGCGGTGATCACAACGCTGGTGCTGCTCGGGCAGGTGCTGGAGCTGCGGGCGCGCGCGAAAACCAGCGGGGCGATTCGCGCGTTGCTGAATCTGGCGCCGAAGCAGGCGCACAAAATTGGCGCGGACGGTGGCGAGCAGGATGTGGCGCTGGAACAAATTGTCGCAGGAGACCGCGTGAGGGTGCGTCCTGGCGAGAGTGTGCCGGTGGATGGAGTGATTCGCGAAGGCGCCAGCGCGGTGGATGAGTCGATGGTGACCGGGGAATCGCTGCCGGTTGAGAAAGCGGCAGGGGATCGCGTCACCGGCGGGACGCTGAACACCAGCGGAAGTTTTCTGATGCAGGCCGAACGCGTGGGCAGCGAAACGACCCTGGCGCAGATTGTGAGACTGGTGAGCGAGGCGCAGCGCAGCCGTGCGCCGATGCAGCGCCTGGCGGATCAAGTGGCAGGGTATTTTGTGCCGGCGGTGGTGGCTGCGGCGATTGTGGCGTTTCTCGCGTGGGCGGCGGTTGGTCCTGCGCCGCGATTGGCGCATGCGCTGGTGGCGGCGGTGGCGGTGCTGATTATTGCTTGCCCGTGCGCGCTGGGATTGGCTACGCCGATGTCCATCATGGTGGCGGTTGGGCGCGGGGCTGCTGCTGGGGTGTTGGTGCGCAATGCTGAGGCGCTCGAGATGCTCGCGAAGGTCGATACCCTGGTGATTGATAAAACGGGCACGCTTACGGAAGGGAAACCGGAGTTGGAGGCGCTCGAGCTTTTGGATGGGGCTGGCGGCCTCAGGAAGGCTTCGGCGGCGGAAAATGCAAGCACGCTGCGCATTGCTGAAGATGAATTGCTGGCGCTGGTAGCCAGCGTCGAAAGCCACAGCGAACATCCTCTTGGCCGCGCGATCGTGCGCGCCGCGCAACAGCGGAAAATTTCGCTGCGCAGCGTCGAGAATTTTCACGCGACGGCGGGCGGCGGAGTTTCCGGCCGTGTGAATGGACGCGAAATTCTGGCGGGCACGGCGCAGTTCTTGACGCAACAGGGAATTGTGGCGATTGATGCACAGTTGCGCGGGGCTGGTCAGGCTACGGAGGCTGCGGGGACAGTTATTTTGGTTGCGATAGATGGGGCGCCTGCGGCGCGCGTGACGCTCCGCGATCAACTAAAATC
>JBEKVU010000299.1:0-5610 GCA_049513775.1 Candidatus Acidiferrum sp. | reverse complement strand
ATTTGAAAATGGATCAGGTGGCGGCACCCTACTACATCGAATATCGCGTCAATGACGTCGAAGATTTCACCGCGGACGCCATCTTTGGCGCGCTGCGCGACAGCCAGCTCTCGCACGTACGCGTACTGCGCGTGGTGGTTCGGGTGGGCGATTACAAACAAGACAGCTATATCGGCCAGGGTATGGGTGAAGCCAACATTCTGCCGCTGGACAACGACCCGCTGTCACTGCGCCACCAGATCTGGATCATCACGGACGAGGCGTATAAAGCCGCGGGGGAAGAGCTGGCTGCGAAGCAGGCTGCGCTTAAGCAATTCTCCGCCGACCCGAATCCAGTGGACGATTTCGCCAAAGCTCCGGTGATTACTTCGCTCGAACCGACGGTTACGCTCAAGCTCGATGAAGGCGCGTGGAAGACCACCCTGGAGGATATGACTGCGCTGTACAAACAATATCCCGATGTGCAGAACGTTTCGGCTTCGGCGCATTTCGCTTCCAACAACGAATATTTCGTGAACTCCGAAGGGACGGTAACGCGCAACGGGAAAGCTACCTACAGCGTGCAGTTTGCGGCTTCCGCGCAGGCGGAAGACGGGATGCGGCTGGGGCGGACACCTGCATGGACGGTGGCGAATGCCGGCGAGTTGCCGACACGCGACGCGCTGGTTTCCAACGCGAAGAAGACTCTCGATACAGTGGTGGCGCTGCGCAAAGCTCCGATCGTCGAGGAAGAGTATCGCGGACCGGTGCTGTTCGCGCCAGACGCGGCGAATGATGTGGTGATGTCCTTGCTGGGTTCGAACCTCGTGGGCCGCAAGCCGCAACTGGGCAAACCCAATCGCACGGTGGGCGCGTTTGCGACGAGTTACAAGACGCGCGTACTGCCCACGTTCGCGACGATGGTGGACGACCCTTCGCTGAAAGATTTTCAAGGTAAGAGCCTGGTGGGGAGCTACGATATCGACAGCGAAGGCGTGAAAGCGGAAACCGTCACGCTGGTGGACAAAGGCTCGCTCACCAACTATCTAATCGGGCGGGAGCCCATTCGAGATTTCACCAGCTCCAACGGACACGGGCGCGCTGCGCCGGGTGCGCCGCCACAGCCCAATGCTGGGGTGCTGATTTTCAAGAGCGCCGAACCGCAATCGCCCGAAGAGTTGAGAAAGCGGTTGATACAGATGGTTTCCGAGCAGGGAAAACCGTATGGCTATCGAGTGGAAACGCTCGGTCCCGGCAATTCGCCGCGGCTGCTGTACCGCGTGTATGCCAGCGATGGGCACGAAGAGTTGGTGCGCGGCGCGGTGTTCAGCGAACTGGACGTGCGCTCGCTGCGCGCGGACTTGATTGCGGCGGGGAACGACCCGCTGGTCGACAACCGGATTGCTGGGGTATCGACTACGGTGATTACGCCGTCGCTGCTATTTGATGAGTTGGAAGTGAAGCGGGCGGATACCAGCAAGGACAAGCTGCCGGATTATCCGGCGCCGCCCCTCGGGGGCAAGTCGGCGGTCGGCGAGAAATAGATCGAGAACCCGACGTTGACGCCTACGTGCGGAAAAAGGCGACCGCCTCAGAAGGCGGCCGCTACAAAGGTATGGCCGCGTCGGCCGATAGAGATGCGGTAGCATGAGCCAGGACGTACTACGATGACACTCGGCGAACGTCTTGAATGGATTGGGCGCGTGGCGCTGCTGGTTTTTATTCTGGCGTCGGCGGCATTCTTGAGCGCCATCACGGCAATGCGCATTGCGATTCATGGACGCGAGACCACCATGCCCAATCTGGTGGGGACCAACGTTGGCCAAGCTAGTTCCATCCTGCGTTCGCGCGGCCTGGTATTGAAAGTTGCGGATCATATTTACAGCGACCTGCCCATAAATTCCATCGTGCGGCAAACACCCACTGCGGGATTGTTGATGAAGCAATCGCAGCAAGCGCATGTGGTCGTGAGCCTCGGGCAACGGCAACTGCAAATCCCTTTGCTGGAGGGTCATTCGCTGCGCGCCTCGCGGATTGAGCTGCTGCGGAACAGTTTGCAGATCGGTGAGGTTTCTACGAGTACGCTCGAGAACGTGGCACCCGACGAAGTGGTGCTGCAGAATCCCCGGCCTGGCGCGGGGGCAGCGACGCCGCGCGTGGATGTGCTGGTGGCACAGGCGCCGCGCGAAGCAAGCTTTGTAATGCCCTACCTGATTGGGATGGACGAGATTAGCGCGCAACACCGCCTGGACGCCGCGGAGCTTCATCGCAAGGTAAACTACGTATCTGCCCCACAATGGCCACACGGTGCGGTAATCGACCAGACTCCGACGCCCGGGGCGCGCATTGCGGCGGCTGGACAGGTGGAGCTGACGGTGGCGAACTGAGGGTCCGGCGCGGGCGCATTTACGACGCTTCTTTTGACTCTGCGCCGACCAGATGCCTCGTGGAACAAATGTGCGAGAGCCTTCGTACCTAAGGCCATGAATCCCTTCTACCGCACGAACTCACTGCCCCGCCTATCGCAATACTCGTTGAAATCATGGCGTCTCACTTCCCTGCTTCTCGGAGCGGGCTTTTTGCTGGCCGCTAGCACTCCCAGCGTGCTAGGCGCGCAGGATGATAAAGCGAAGAAGTCGGGCGATCTGAACGCCGGCATCACCATCAGCGCGCAGGCCACCGCCAAAGAGGTGGGTCTGCCGATTTATCCGGGTGCCAAGGCACACAAGGAGGCCGGGGATGATTCCGACGCGGCAAATCTTGGCCTGTGGGGTGGCTCGATCGGCTTCAAGTTAGTGGTATTGAAATTGGAATCGGCGGACGCCCCGGATAAGGTAGCGGCCTTCTACCGGAAAGCGCTGGCTAAATACGGAGCGGTGCTCGATTGCAGGAATTCGCAGGCGGGGAAAGCAGCGGACAAATCCTCCAACGACGATACGTCTGGCAAGCTGACGTGCGGCGACGACAAGCCTGACGCGGGCGGGCAGCTTTTCAAAGCAGGCAGCAAAGAGAAACAGCACATCGTCGGAATCAAGCCACTCGGCGGCGGGTCGGACTTCCAACTCATCTACGTGGAAGTGAAAGGCACAGAACACGAAGCATTGTAGTCGATGGAGGTAGTCGATGCAGTGAAGCGGGGGCCAGCTTCAGCGGTGGCGTGGCCGCCGGCGGTTATAGTTTGTTCCCTTTTGCTAAATTAGCCACCACCTGCGGCCCATAGATCTTGGATTCCGCACCGCGTGGGCTCCAATCCGCCGGCGGGAACGCAATGTGCCAAAAATTTTTCGCGGGCTTGACGAACTCTACGCCGACCTCCGGGATACCAGTGGTCCCCGCGCTAACGTCCACTACGCGACACGGCAACTCTTCCATGGTCTTCAGGTTTTTCATGCGCACCAGGTCGCCGTTCCTGACCGGGTGGTTCAACAAAATGAGCGCCCCGTGCGCATTGACAATCAACGTCTTGGTCAATTCAGAGGCGGCTTTCGCCCCGCCGTGATCCAGGCGGACTTCGATATCCACATTCAGACAGACGCGCTGACTTCTGCGCAAGCTGGCGCTTTTGCCCGGGTGGACATCATTCAAGTTGATCGACAAACCTAGTCCCCCTACATCCCCTATCGGCGAAATGCTTACAAACTTTAGCGACTCCCGGCGGTGTGCCATTTTGCAAAGTGTGCAGCTTCGGCTTAAGGGCATCGGAGCACGCTGGCTTCCACTCCGGCGGATGAGCTAGGAGGAAACTCTGCGCGAAACACGTATTAACTCTTTCTAATCGGGCGCCTCGCCGGCCAGCGATAACGTTGTACCCTTGGTTAAGCAAGCACTTTTCTAAACCAGTTTGTCACTACGGAACGATTCAAGGAGTTCTCTTATGGCTCGCGTGAAGGGGTTCGGTTTGGTGCTTCTTATCGCCGGGTTTGCCTTGCTGGCGGCCTACACATCGACAGCCTTGGCGCAAGAAAAGCATGCTCCGCAGAATGCTGGGGTGGACAACACCAAAATGGGGCCGTATCGCGCGCTGGCGCTACTGGCCTTCTCGGCATCGCAAAAAGGAGACAACGCCAGCGCCGCTATGCTGGCCAAAGTCCTGGAGCGCACCTGGGACAAGGCGGAAGACTACGGAGGAGACACCGCGCTTTCAAAAACCAATCACGCGCTGTTTGAAGAGATCGACAAGGCTATGGACCAGTTCATCACGCTGTTGCTCGACCATCCAGCTACTGCGCCCGATCCCGCCAAGTTGAAGCTGGCGTACGGCACGTACCTGGAGAAGCTAAAATTGGCCGACTAGATCCCCGTCGGTCACGGACACGAGCAGCCGCGCTGATGTGAGCGAGTGGGCGGGAAGACTTTTGCGAGCTGGCGCACGCGGTCGCGTGTCGGTGACTCGGCGCTATTTGTTAGAGATGGCGGCAGTTGCTGCAACGCGGTCCGCATCAACAGTCAGTGGCGACTGTAAGATCAGATCGAATTTCCAGCCGGCTTCGAAGTAAATGTCGCTCTGTGCTTGCTGGTGGCGCGTAAGAAGAATCGTGGCGACCAGCACGCCGCCTAATGCGGCGAGGCCGACGCCGATGACCAAGCCGCGCGAAGGCCCGACGTGCGGCAATGGCGGCAGGGTGGGCTGTGTGGGCGGTTGCTGCGGCTCGCCAAACGTCGCGGAGGAAATTGCTGTGATTCGCGGGGCTTGTTTTTGGCCCCCTGTCCGTGCGCTACACGACATGCTCGTCTCAGGCACTTCGGTCTCGGTTACGGCTCCGCTCGCCGTGGACCCGGTGCCGACCTCGGCGTTCACCGGGCGGAAATCCCCCACTTTACCTGCAGCACTGACGTCGGCTGTCCCGGCGAGTGCAATTTGCCCTGCCGCCGCGTTCATCGCCGGATGGCTGAGCGCTGCGCTGAGCACCGCATCAGACAGCGTCACGGCGTAACCGTTCGCGAAGATCAGTTTGCTAAAGCGCATCTCCAGTCCCTTACGGTGCCCGCGCACGACTGCCGCAATGTTGCCCTCGACGAAGGTCCCCGCAGGAACGGCCAGCGCATTGTCGATGCTCACGGGGAAATCGATCACCGCGCGGAGCGGGTCGCCCACCTGCGATACCGCAGTCCCCACGGGGCTGGTGAGTACGAGCGAAAGGTGGGTTCCCGCGGGGATGGTAATGCTGTGTTTTTGATCGGGCGCAGCCGGTTGTTGCATCGCTGGTGGTTCGTCTTGGTTCTGATACTTTGGCTGTGGCGAGGGCACTTGCAGTGATTGTTGTTCTGATGGCTGTTCCGTTTCTTGTTGCGGCGCCGGTCGCGGCGATTCATGCGATTGCTCCCGCATCGGTGCCGGTGTCCTTTCCGCTTGCGGCGGCGGCTCTTGCGCCCACGTTCCCGCAACCATCAATAAAGCAGTGAACATACTTGCGAACACACGCATAGCGTTTCCTCCTGAAAGGAATTAGAAAAGACGGGCGCCAATCTATCGCTAAAGTTACTAATCGGAGCATAATATAGGTGACAATAAGGACATGATGTGTTAGTGTGTGGGTATGGGAACGCAAGATGCTCGCTCTCTACCCGCCGAGGCGCAAGAGGATCTTCGCCGGCGAGTCGTGGAAGCAGTTGAGAAAGGTCTTTCGCAAA
>JBEKVU010000298.1:0-5663 GCA_049513775.1 Candidatus Acidiferrum sp. | reverse complement strand
CGCGGAAGGACCGAGCGTGGTGCGAACCAGTTCGAGCCGTTTCTGTACCGGCAAATAGCGAAACAACTGCGGCCAGTTGGCCAGGACCCAGGATTTCATTCCCGGCCCCAGTCCCGACTGTGGGTGTCGGAGCCGTTGCCACAGCGACCGGCGTTTGCCAATGGCTGGCGGGTTGTGAAAGACCAGCTCTTTTCGACGCGCCACAAGTTGCACATCGGCGCCCGCTTCCTTTAACAGTCCCGCTAGTTCGATTGCCGAAGCTCCGCCGCCTACCACCACAACATTGCGGCCGCGGAAAGGCGTCAAATCGTGCTGCTCGTAGCTGTGCGAAACGTATTGCGGACCCAGACCAGCGAAGACCTCTGGAATGTATTTGAAATGCGTGATTCCCACGGCTAGTATCACGCGACGGACGCGCACTTCTTCACCGCTATCGAGCCGCAGTAAAAATCCTTCCGTTAGCCGCGCGACACTCAGCACACTTTTTTCTTCTAGCTCCGGCACCAGCCGCTCGCGAAAGGCCTGGCCATATGCGGAGAAAGTATCCAGTTGCACTGGCACATCGGTATGGTGATAAGCGATGCCCCGCTCGGCGCAAAACTTCTCGAGCGTGAGCGCTTCCTCCGGATCGTATATGTTGGAAGCGAATCCGTCAGACTTGAGCATCATGCCCTTTGGCATATGCGCGCGCCAACTGTCCATGGTGTGGCCAAAAATCCTGAAGGAAATGCCGCTGCTTCGCAAATGCGCAGCGATCGAGAGTCCATAGGGTCCGGCACCGATTATCGCGGTTTCTATCATGCGTGTAGGATGAAGCGCTCCTAAGAATAGTCTGGCCCGATAACCGGCGGCGTGCAAAGGCATTTTCCGTTGCACTTAAATCGCGCAAATGACCGAGGACCGTTCATGCGCGGCTATCGAATAAACGGCGAAACTCCGTGTGCAACCGGTGATGCTTCGCGCCGCCCGGTTCTGCCAGCATCCATCCTTCACGCAGGTTGAGGACCATTTCGGGCGCGGCTTGAGGCCTGCAGGACGCTGTTCCGTAGAATCGCCATTTTCTTCCCTAACTGCATATTTATCAATAGCATGCACGCAGATTAGCCGCGCGGGATTCGCTGCCAACCTCGAAATGGGCGTCGCCGAGGCGCCCGGTCTCCTGGCGGAGAACTCCGAGGACCTCTGAATGCCTTCTAGGGCGCCAAATGACCCTAAATGCAAGGATTTCCTTCGACGCTGGGAGTTGTGATTAATTTGCCGGAACAAAGGAATTGCCAAATTTAGGAAAGTGTTTTCACAACCTCCAGGCCGTCCGAACCCCGGTTTTTAGAGGCGAAATAGAAACGAGATGGATTCGCCGAGGTCCTAGGCGGTGGTTAGGGCGGCGATGCGTTACTTGGGTGGCCTCGTTCAGGCGCCGGCGGATTGATCGTTTTTTTGCCGGGAGGTGGAGAGGTTTCTTTTTTTATGGCGCTGACGAGGTGGTTGTAGGCGATGTTGAGTTGCGCGCCGGAGCATTCAAAGAGTTTGCCGAAGCGTCCGCCCGTGGCGGGCTGGGTTTTGCCGGCAGCGCCCGCCTAGAGGACGGCCGCTACAACGTCAACGGCGAGGCCGAGGCGGCGGATTGTTTTTTGGAGAGACCCGGAAGGCGGGGACTTGGCCGCCGCCGCTGGTTACGTTGGCTAGGCCGGTGGCGCTTAGGCGCGTTAGGAAGCCGCTTAACTTTCCACGATACAAATACGGGGCGAAGTCTACGAGGACGTTCTTTTGTTCTACTTTGGCGTCGTTGGTGATGTGGGGGAAGTTTTCGCGGCGGATGGGGATTTGTTCCTGGGTGATCCAGGTGCCGTGTTTGCCGTCGAGGGCTTTTTCAAGAACCCTGTCCCAGGCGGATTCGGTGGTTTCCCAGCCGAGGGCGACGCCGGTGCCGCCATATTCGTCGGCGGGTTTCAGAACCAAGGTGTTGCGATGGGCGCGAATGTAGGGAAGGAGTTCGATGGGTTCGCCATGGTGGCCGGTTCTTGTGTCGGCGACGACGCGGGTCCAGGGGATGTGTCTGCGGATGAGGGCGCGCTCGTCGATCGAGAACAGGGCGGAGTTGCGCTCGTCGGTGAGGACGGCGAAGAAAGATTTTACGTGAGGGATTTTGCAGCGGAGCGTGTTGGAAACGCAGACGACATTGGCGGCGTAGGCGTTGACGAGGGCGGCGCATTCCTCCGGGCGGGCGACGATGTCGTTGATCAGAACGCGGCGGTAGACGAGATCGATTTTTTTGCCGTGCGCGGAGAGTGATTTGCCGTCAAAGACCAGATCGCGCGGATCGGATAGCAGGGTAGGGACGCCAAGTTTTGTGAAGCGAGCTTGCAGGATTTCGAATTCGCTCCAGGTGGGAACTTCTTTCCAATCGACGATAGCGATTTGCGGGCGCTTGTTGGTACCGCCCCAATCAAGGTAGCTCATGATGAGAGCGTCGAGGAGTTTGGCGCTGAGAGGATAGGTGTGCACGTCGAACTGCTTGATGAACTTTTCCATCATCGGGAGATTGCGGAAAAGTTCGGCGAGGGTTTCGGAGTAGCCGGCGCCGGCGGGGGCTTCGGCGTTGTACTCGGCAAATTTCAGAGAGTCGGGGAGCAGGAAGGCGTCGAGGCGCGAGGAGGTGCTGGCCAGGCCGTAGCCGCCCGAAAGGCGGGCGAGGCGCTCTTCTTCGGGGCGCAGATGGAATTGCGCGAAGAGGGATTTGTCTTCGAGAGCCGCGGCGGTGACGCGTTCGCCGAGATCGGCGACGGCTTCGGAGACTTCGCGGACCAGCGTTTCGTCGGCGGGGGAGAGAAAAAATGGGCGGAGAAAGGGGCAGTGGACACGGTCGCCGAAGGTCATTTTTTCGGCGCGGAGTTCTTCGAGGAATTTGTGGGGGAAGTCGGGAGACTTTGCCAGGAAATTGTTGAGCAATTCGTTCCACGCGGCGGCGGGATCGACGGCGCGCGGGGCGGATTTGGTGGAAACGGTCATTGGGGCAACGATCCTGTGGGTGCGGCTTCGGCTGCGGATGATGCGGGCGCGGCGGCTGCGACGGCTACCTTTGCAGCGGCCGCCGCGGGAGCGCCGATGAAGCCATTGGCAACGCCGA
Source organism: Candidatus Acidiferrum sp. (assembly GCA_049513775.1). Lineage (GTDB taxonomy): Bacteria > Acidobacteriota > Terriglobia > Acidiferrales > UBA7541 > Acidiferrum. Next base: position 2,536 of record JBEKVU010000298.1, on the reverse strand, counting down.
TTTTCAGCATCTCTTCCCAGCGCGGCCAGGGACCGGAAGCGGGGCCGTGCAAGGCGCGGTCGATGACGAGGCGGGACATTTTTTCGAGGACGTGCTCGAAATAAAATTCGGTGATGCGCTCGCGTTCAAAGTCCGGGGCAGGATTTAGGAAGTCGATGGCGTAGGGGATGCCGTCCTTGACGGCAAATTCGATGGTGTTCATTTCGTAGCCGAGGGCTTGATTGATGGTTTGCGCGTCTCGGACGACACGGGCGCCGAGTTCGGCGCTGAGATAGGCGTGATCGACGTGGTATTTGCGTTCTTTGGGATCGTAGCGGACGGGGGTGATGTCGTTTTTGCCGAAGGTGAAGCAGCGGACGTATTCCTTGAAATCGATGAATTCTTGGAGGGTCATGCAGTAGGGAGAGGTTTTGTCGTAGGCGGCCAGGAGTTCTTCTTTATTGTTCACTTTGTAGACGTGCTTCCAGCCGCCCCCGGAATAGGGTTTCAAAATGGCCGGGCGGCCGACGTGATCGAGAAGCGCGTCCCAATCGATGGGGTAATCGAGATTGTGGAGAGATTCGCCGGTGAGGTCGATGTCGGCGGGGTAGCCTTTTTGCGGGAGGAGGATGGTTTTGGGGATGGCGATGTCGAGCTTGGAGGCTACCGAATAGTTGAAGAATTTGTCGTCGGCGGTCCACCAGAAGGGATTGTTGATGACATAGGTGCCTTGGAGGACGGCGTGTTTGAGGTAGCCGCGATAGTATTCGACTTCGTGGGAGATGCGGTCGACGATGACGGAGTAACGGGCGGGTTCGCCCATGCGCGTGCCGGTGAGTTTTACGAATTCGGCGGAGACGTTGTCTTTGGCGCCGAGGGTGTTGACTCTGTGGAGGAAGGCTGGGGGGAAGCTGTATTCGCGACCGCAAAGCAGGCCGATGATTTTCATGGTTTTGCTCCTGGTTCCTAGTTGCAGAGCACAGCCCAGTTTGGCTGTGTCAGAAATTGCTGAAAGCCCGGGTGACGCCCTCTTGAAAGGGCGTCCTACAAAGACAAAACCGCGACACGGCAAAAAGAACGGGTCTGCAGCCCGCCACTACAACTTCGTGCTTACTCTGCAAAAGCGGCGTCAAGGCGCCGTACGCCGTAAATTAATTTACGGCGTGGGCGGAGGCTTGGCTGCTGTGGCCGCGCGTTTCTGTGACCAGGTTGCGGACTACAGCTTTCAGGTCGCCGGTTTCCTGGAAGACGCGCAGCTGGCGCTCGGCGCTCGTGCCTTCGCGCATGATGGTGTTGACGTATTCGACGGCGCTGCGGCTGCCGAGGTCGTCGACGACATCGTCGACGAATTCCAGGAGCTCGGGAATGAGGTCGCGCATGGCGACTTCCGATTCCTTGCCGAAATCGATGAGCTTGCCCGCGATGCCGTAACGCGCGGCACGCCACTTATTTTCTTCGATTAGGGCGCGGCGGTAAAGGCGGAAGCTCATGTTGCCGGTGTACAGGCGATGGAGTTTGACGACCAGGGCTTGGGTAAGGGCGGCGATGGCGACGGCTTCTTCGACTTTGGTGGTGCAATCGCACATGCGGAATTCGAGCGTGCCAAACGTCGGATGCGGGCGAACGTCCCACCAGATTTTTTTGCCAGTGTCGATGCAATTTAGTTTTACGAGGAGATTGACGAAATTCTCGTAGGCGCTCCAGGATTCGAATTGTTCGGGGATGCCCGTACGCGGAAAACGGCGGAAGACCGTGGTGCGGAAGGATTTTAAGCCGGTGTTGCGGCCCATCCAGAAGGGCGAGCTGGTTGAGAGGGCCAGAAGGTGCGGGAGGAAATAGCGGACCATGTTCATCATGTCGATGGTGGTCTGCTTGTCTGGCATGGCGACGTGAACGTGCATGCCGAAGATCAGGAGGGAGCGGGCGAGTTGCTGGAGTTCTTCGACGATGTGCTCGTAGCGTTCACCGGGAGAGATAACCTGATCGATCCAACTGGAAAACGGATGCGTGCCCGCGGCCGCTACCTGTAAACCGGCGCGCTCGGCCGCAGCGACCAGTTCGCCGCGTGTGCGGTGCATCTCGATGCGGAGTTCGCCCACGTTTTCGCAGATTTTCGTTCCGGTCTCGACGATCGACTGATGCATTTCGTTTTTGACCTGATCGACGATATCCGGGGAAGCGGCGGAGACGAGCTGCATGACGTGAGAGCGCAACTCGCAGCTTGCGGGGTCAATGATCTGAAACTCTTCTTCGACGCCGATAGTGAAGCGGTGAGCCATGATGGTGGCCCTCCGGTGGCCTTGGTCTAGATGGGGACTGCTCAGGCGGTATCATACCCTCCGGACGGGAAAAATACACGCCCAGTCGAGCGAGCGCAGCGATTTCGGAAGTATTAAGGACGCCAGGGGAAGGAGCCTGGCTTGAGGGCGGGTTTTTGCTGGAGGGCTGCGTGCAGCGAGGGGGGCCCATTTTCTGATAGATCTGTTCCTTCGGTGTTGCCGCCCCGGTCACGGTTTGGTGTCGCAGCGTGGTCTGATTTGCAAAATGGGGAAACGCG
>JBEKVU010000297.1:0-5674 GCA_049513775.1 Candidatus Acidiferrum sp. | reverse complement strand
CATCTACGCCGAGCTGCTCGACAATGATCTGCTTAACGCGCTCTTCCGTACTCGCCATGCATTTTCCTCCGCGATTCCAGGAATCGCCAAATATTAAAATCGTGCTGATGGGGTATTGATTTGCTGCCGCTGCTACAGAAGCGCGGTCACTGGAGGGTGTACCGCGTGACACTCGGTCAATAAGTCCCGAGTCGCTTAAACTTGTCGTTCGCAAGGCCCTAAGCATTCTAGACAGGGGTTGGGCGCTAGGTCAACTTTAGTCACGATATCGGATATAGGATTTTGGCTGAGAAAGGCGCACGGCAAGAGCGCCTGTGCTACCAGGCTCAAGCTAGATACATGCCTCCGTTGACGTCGAGGACGTGGCCGGTGATGTAGGCGGCTTCGTCGCTGGCCAGGAATACGATGGCCGAGGTTACGTCGCTCGGAGTGCCCATGCGGCCGAGGGGGATGCGTTTTTTTAGTTCTTCTTTTACTTCGGCGCTCAGGACGTCGGTCATGGGAGTTTCGATGAAACCGGGGGCGACGGCGTTTACCGTGATGTTTCTTGAGGCGATTTCTATGGCGATGGCTTTGGTCAGGCCGATTAGGCCGGCTTTGCTGGCTACGTAGTTGGCTTGGCCGGCGTTGCCCATTTCGGCGACGACGCTAGCGATGTTGATGATGCGGCCGGTGCGGGCGCGCATCATGGTAGAGAGGGCTTGTTGGATGCAGTAGTGGGCGCCGGTGAGGTTGGTGCGGATGACGGCGTCCCAGTCTTCGGGTTTCATGCGGAGAGCTAGGCCGTCGCGGGTGATGGCGGCGTTGTTGACTAGGATGTCGAGGCGGCCGAATTTCTCCAGGACTTGCCTGAAGGCGGATTTGACTTGGTCTTGGTCGGCGACGTCTAGTTTTACGGCGATGGCTTCGTTGCCGGAGGCGGTGATTTCGAGGACCAGGGCGTGAAGTTTTTCTTCGTTGCGGGCGGCGACGGCCAGTTTTGCGCCGGCTTTGGAGAGGGCCAGGGCGGTGTCGCGGCCGATGCCTTGGGAAGCGCCGGTTACTAGCGCTACTTTGTTTTTTAGGTTGAACATTTTTGTTTGGCGTATATCCGTTTCAGTGGTGCCAGCCCTGTAACCGCAAAATCAAATGCCAAGCCAAAGGCGCGCTGCATGCTGCGCCGCTGCAACATCACAAACAAATTCAACTACCACGCAAAGACCGCCTTTAGAAGCCGGCCGCTACAAAGTCTAAAGTCCGCTAGGCGGCGTCGCTGCGGGCACCGGAGACTTTTTCGAGGGTGGCTGAGAGGCTCTTTTCGTCTTCGACGTTTAGCGTGGCTACCGAGCGCTCGATTTGGCGCAGTAGACCGGTGAGGACGCGGCCAGGGCCTACCTCTACGAAAGTGTTCACGCCGTCGTCGATCAGGGAGCGGACGGATTCTTCCCAACGGACGGGCATGCTGACCTGACGGATGAGGGCGTCGCGGGCCTCGTCGCCGCTGGTTTCGGTATCGGCATCAACGTTGGTGACGAGCGGGAAGCGCAGATTGGCGAAGGGAATCTTTTTCAGCTCGGCGGCTAGTTTTTCTTGCGCGGGCATCATCAAGGCGCTGTGGAATGGGGCGCTGACCGGAAGAATGACGGCGCGCTTGGCTCCGAGCTGCGAAGCGATTTCCACGGCGCGCTTTACCGCGCCTGCATGACCGGAAATTACGGTTTGCTCGTGAGAGTTCAGATTGGCCGGGGCGCAGACTTCGTTTTCGGCGGCGCGCTTGCAAGCGTCGGCAACAACGGCGGGAGAGAGACCCATGATGGCGGCCATGGCGCCGACGCCGGCGGGAACAGCGTCCTGCATGAAGGTGCCACGGTTACGAACGAGTTGCACGGCATCGGAAAATTTCAGCGAGCCGGCAGCAACCAGAGCCGAGTATTCACCGAGGCTGTGGCCGGCGACAAAATCCGGGGTGAGGCCGCGCTCCGCGATGACGCGATAAATGGCCACGGAAGTGGTGAGGATAGCCGGTTGCGTGTTGGCGGTTTGCTTTAGATCTTCTTCGCTGCCCTCGAAGCACATTTTGGAGATGGAAAATCCCAAAACTTTGTCGGCTTCGTCAAAAACGGCGCGGGCCGACGGATATTTCTCCGCCAGCTCTTTTCCCATACCCGGGTATTGCGAGGCTTGTCCCGGAAACACAAACGCTACTTTGCCCATAAGTCTCTTCTTTCCGCGTGCGGTCAGGACAGGTCGCCGGCGCCAGAAAGCTCCTGTTCGATTTTTTCGTTTGAGCGTGCGCGAGCGAGGCCCGCGGCTACCCGAATGGCATTTTTGACAGCGCTAGCATTGGAACGGCCGTGCCCAATTACACAAACACCACGGACGCCGAGAAGTGGCGCACCGCCGTATTCGGTGTAATCGATGGTCTTCTTCAAGCCCTTGAAAGCCCCCTGCGAGAGTATGGCCCCTACTTGAGATACGAGCGAACTCTTTAAGGATTTTTTGAGCAAATCGAAAATCGAGACGGCAAGGCCTTCGCAAATTTTCAGCGCGACGTTGCCGATAAAGCCGTCGCAGACGATGACGTCGACATCGCCGGAGAAAAGATCGCCACCTTCAACGTTGCCGACAAAATGCACGGGGCTTTTTTTGAGGCGCGTATAGACTTCGCGCGTAAGCTCATTGCCCTTGATTTCTTCGGCGCCGACCGAGAGCAAGCCGACGCGCGGGCGACGATGGCCAAAAGTGGCGCGGTAGTACACCTCGCCCATGATGGCAAACTGCACAAGATGCTCAGGACGCGAATCCACGTTGGCGCCAACATCGAGAAGCACGGAGACTCCGCCCTTGGCGTTGGGAAACGGAGCGGCCAAGGCGACGCGGTCGACGGACTCGAGAGTGCCGAGCAAAAATTTGGCGACGGTCATGACCGCGCCGGTATTGCCGGCGCTGACCAAGCCATCGGCTTTGGCTTCGCGCACGAGGCGAGTGGCCACGTGGACGGAGCTATCCTTTTTTCGGCGAAAGGCCTGCGCAGGATGATCGTCCATGGTGATGACTTCGCTGGCGGCGATGATTTCGATGGGCAGATTTGCGGGAGCGTGCTTGGCAAGCTCGGCGCGCACCACGGCGGGCTGACCGACGAGCAAGACGCGAACGCCAAGCTCGCGCGCAGCCAGCACACTGCCTTCGACCTCCGGGCGGGGCGCATTGTCACCGCCCATGGCGTCAACAGCGATGGTAATCATGGATGATTTACCGGCGGGCTACCGCGATTCTGCTGAGGCCTCTTGCACAGCTTTGCCCTTGTAAAAGCCACAATTGGGGCAAGCCTGATGGGGCTGCTTCACTTCGTGGCATTTGGGGCATTTGCCGAGCGCGGGCTTGGTGAGAAAATCGTGGGCGCGGCGCGTGCTGGTTCTACGTTTCGAGTGCCTTCGTTTTGGGTTAGGCATGGCAGTACACCTCATTCCCGCTCCGTACGAGCGGCCTTTTTCTGCGGGCGCGGAGGCCCGGATTTATTGTTTCTTCAGCCAGTCCTGCTTCAGTCGCGCGAGCGGAGCCATTCGCGGGTCTGTTGCGTGGGTTTCACAGCGGCACTCTTCGTGATTCAAGTTCGCGCCGCAATTGGGGCATAGTCCCCGGCAATCGCTCTGGCAGATGACTTTCATGGGCAGTGCCAGGAGTACCTGCTCGCGCAGAACGTCGGCCAGGAACAGGCCTTCACCGGAAAAAAAAGCGATTTCCGAATCGTCGTCTTTCAGCCGCTCCTCTTCCGGTTTGGTCTGCTTGGGAAGCGGGGTGTACGAAAGATCAAAGGCCCGGGACACTTCTTCGACTACCGGCTCGAGGCAGCGGGCGCAGGAAAGCTCGACCTTGGTTTCAAGGTGGCCCGCGATGCGGATATCGCCGTCAAACAGTTCGGCCGTGGCGGTAACTTCCAGCGGGTCGATCTGCTTGATTTCCGACGAGTGATAGTCGATGCTGCCCGGCGCATAGCTCTTGTGAATGGGCAGCTTGCGGACGGCCAGATCCTTAACGTCAAGGAACATGTCTTCAGCGCCTCCGGCGCGTACGCTCATGCTTTATCATTATTGAGTCGCGCGAGCCGCAAGTCAAGAAATGGGGCGGAGGGCGCGAGGAAAATTGTCTATTCTGCCGTCACCCCTTCCTAGTACGGGCGCACTCGGAGAAGTTTGGTTTTGTTTGATTTGCTGCGTGGGGCGATTTACTGACAGCCGCTGGTGGAGAGCTCCGCCAGGCGCTTGGCGGCCAGTTCGTCGCCGCGCTTGGAGGCGGCTTGCAAGAGGACGCGGGCTTGATCGCAATTTTTCTCGACGCCGTCGCCGGAGATGTAGTGGTCGGCGAGATGGACTTCGGCGAGAGTGTCGCCGTTTTCAACGGCGATCCAGAGAGAGGCGACATCTTCGGGCGGGCGCCTGGGTTTTCCAGGGATGATTTCGCGGCCTACGGCGAGCTCGGGTTGAGGAATTGCGGATGTCTGGATGGACTGCGGTCGGAACTGAGAGATGGGTGAACTGGGCCTGGCGGTAGCGGGCTGCGCAGCGGGAGAATTTGCTGCCGGCGCCGACGCGCGCTTGCTAGCGGGCTGGTGCGCGTCGGAAGGAGGAAGGGTGGACTGCGAATCGGCGGAGGAGGACGGGGATGCGGGTGAAGCATCCGCGTTGGCGGGAACACTGGCGTGCGGCTGGCCGCCGATTTTTTCGCCTAATTGGATGAGGGATTGACCGAGCGTCTGGCGATAGGCGATGGCGGCAAACGCGGCGGCTACGCCGCAGATTGCGGCGAAGGAAAAGACCAGGATTAGGCGGGAAACGGTCCAGACGCCGCGTGGCTTGTTCTCGTCGTCAAAAGTTGCGAGATCTCTTGAGGGTGCGTGGGCGATTTCTGTCTCTTCTTCGGGAGGTTGGCGGAGGAACTCGCGAAGTGGGTCGACGGCGTGAGCGATTTTTTCGTACTTGGCGGAGACTTCGGGAGGTTTTTTATCGAATAGGATGGTGGAGACGAGGGATTTCAGCTCGTCGTTACCGGATACCGGGCTGGCGTTCGGGGATACTGGGTTGGCAGGTACGGGCGGCTGTGCCGGCGGTGGCGTGGGAGTTGTGAAGGTCATCGGAGGGAGGCTCGATCTGGAGGAGCGATCTGCGGCAACAGGATTTTCGCGGGCGGCGCGAATCCAGTCCTCGCGGGTGACGGGGCGGAGGTCTTCAGGCGACGCGGCCGGAGTCTGTGGTAATGCTTTCGCTGGCGGGATTGGCACGATTTCCGTCGGAATTGGTGGTGCCGCACTGAGCATGGCGGCTATCGGGGCCGAACCTGGTGTCGGAATATTTTGTGTTGTAGGAAGCTCGGCAACAAGAACACTCGCTACGGAAGCGGGAGCTAGGGGTGTAGGCGGCTGCAGAATGGAGGCAGCGGGAACTGGTGCGGGCTCGATGAGCAAGTTGGGAGGCTCGGCCACCGCGTCTGGCGCGGCAGGGCTTTCGGTTGCAAAACCTTGTATTGCTGAGCTCTGCACGGCAGAAGTTTGTGGCGCTGGAATTTGCGCTGCGAGGGTTGGGAGAGCGGATGGCGTTGGCGGGCGGTCTGAAGTGACGCGAGGTGAAGCGAGGGGCGCGTTAACGGGCGCAGCAGCGGCCGGGAGTGGCGCGGCTGTCGGGCCGTCGATTTCGGCTAG
>JBEKVU010000296.1:0-5703 GCA_049513775.1 Candidatus Acidiferrum sp. | reverse complement strand
GGCTAGGATTACGGCGGGAGCGGAATCAAGGAATTCGGCGCGATGGTGCTCGCCGATGCCGAACACGTCGAGGCCTGCTTGATCGGCCAGGGTGATTTCTTCGAGCAGGTGATGGAGGCGCTCTGCGGGGCTAAGCGTTAGGCCCGTGGCGGGGTCGGAGATGGCGGCGGCGAAGCTGTCGATGCCGATTTGCATTTTTCTTGAGGCTCCGTTGGAGTGCGTGATTGGCGTCTTAGGTTTAGATGTTTTTTGGGCCGTGCGAGTGACATTTTTATTGCGGTCCGGTATCGCGCAAGCGGCGCGGCGCGCGGAGAGAACAGCGCTGCCAGCGTGTGATGGCTATGGCGCGGTGTACGCCCGAAAAGCGGCATCAAGCCGCTGCACTCCAAACTAATTGGATTTGGATTCGTGCACCTTTTCGGAGACTTGCGCGGGAGTGGGGAGTTGCGAGCGATCCCAGCCGCCGCCTAGGGCTTCGATGAGTTGCACTGCAGAAGTCATGGCTTGCGTGCGCAGAGTCGAGAGCGTCTGTTGATCGGCGAGCAGCGTGGTTTGCGCTACCAAGACGTTGAGATATTGATCGACGCCGGTATCGTAACGGGCTTGCGCCAGCTCCAGATAACGCTGCGCAGACTTCACCGCTTGCTGCTGCTCCTGAATCTCCTTGGACAAAATGCGCACGGAGGAGAGATCATCCTCGACCTGCTGGAAGGCGGCAAGAACGGTTTGGCGATAAGCGGCGAGGTCGGCGTTGTACAGCGCGACGAACTGTTTCACGGTGGCGCTGCGCAAGCCCGCATCAAAAATAGTTTCCGATATCGACGGGCCAACAGTCCAAAAGTGACTGGGCCAGGCAAGAAGCTTTGACACGAGAGAACTCTCAAAGCCGGCTTCTCCGCTGAGCGTTAGCGTCGGATAATACGCGGCTTTGGCAATGCCGATCTGCGCGTTGGCCGAAGCCATATTGCGTTCCGAGGCAGCGATGTCCGGCCGGCGCTCGAGAAGCTGCGAAGGAACGCCGACCGGCACTACCGGGGGCTCGGCGTCCAGCGGCATAACGGCAATGGAAAAGCCCGAGGGAACCGTGCCGATCAGCACGGCGATGGCGTGTTCGTACTGCGCGCGCAACAAGCCCACGTTGGTGGCTTGCGCGGTAGCGTTGTCGAGCACGTTTTGCGCTTGCACGAGAGAGATTTCGTCGTCAACGCCGGTCTCGTATCGGGCGCGCTCGAGATCGACGGATTTTGTATCGGCGGCGACGGTGTCGTCGAGAACTTTTTGCAAAGCGTCCTGGCCGCGCAGTTCGAAAAAGAAAACGGCGAGGCTGGCTTGCTCGGTGAGTTTTTCGTTCTCCAGATCGGCGGCGCTGAGCTGGGCGTTGTACTGCTGCTCGTGAATCAGATTGCGCACCTTGCCCCACAGGTCGGGCTCCCAGGATGCGGAGAAGGGCAGTACAGCGAGTTCGCTGTTTGGCGGCGATTTCGTGCTGGTGCCGCTGCTAGCCGAGCCGGTAGCGCCGATGGTGTTTTTGAGATTTGCCGACGGATGCGAGTACGTGTAGGTGGGCCCTACGCTGAGCGTGGGATACAGTTGCGCGCGTGCCTGCGCGATCAGCGTGCGGGCTTCCATAAAGTTTTCGAACGCTTGCTTGATATTTTCGTTGTTGATGTTCAGCTGATCTTCCAGCGAATTTAGCTCCGCATCGTTGAAAATCTCCCACCACTTGCCGTGCAGCATGGCGTCTTGCGGCTGGGCGATTTTCCAGTCGCCGGAAGCCTGCGTGGCCGAGGGAATCTCTTTGTACTCCATTGGCGGAGCCTGTATGGTGGCGGCGGGCTGGTGATACTTGGGGCCAACGTTGCAGCCGGTGAAAAACAACGCCGCGATCGCGGCGCTTGTAAAAAGTTTCAATCGACGATTACTCATAAAGTTCACCATTCTAAATTAGCCCGCGACGGAAGGTGCTGCGGCATCCGGGGCGTCGGGTTGAAACGTGTCGCGTTCCTTACCCATGACGCGCAAACGCAAGCGATCGAAAAAGAGATATACAACCGGGGTCGTATAGAGAGTAAGCATTTGGCTGACAATCAGCCCGCCGACGATGGTGATGCCGAGCGGACGGCGCAGCTCGGAACCGGTGCCGGTGCCGAAAGCCAGTGGAATAGCGCCAAAAAGCGCGGCCATGGTGGTCATCAAGATGGGACGGAAGCGCAGCATGCAGGCTTGAAAGATGGAATCCTCCGTGTTCATGCCGCCTTCGCGTTCGGCTTGCAGCGCGAAATCCACCATCATGATGGCGTTCTTTTTCACGATGCCGATCAGCAGCACGATGCCGATGATAGAAATCACGTTGAGGTCCAGGTGAAACAGCATCAGCGCCAGCACGGCGCCGAGACTGGCCGATGGCAGCGTGGAGAGAATGGTCAGCGGGTGCACCAGGCTTTCGTACAAAATGCCGAGCACGATGTATACGGCGAGAATCGCGGTGACCACCAGATACTTTTCGCTAGCCAGGGACTGCTGATAGGCCTGCGCGGTTCCGGCAAAAAATCCGCGCAGCGTGGATGGCGCGCCGATGCGTAGTTTCATCTGCTCGATGGCTACCGTGGCGTCGCTGAGCGAAATATTGTTGGCCAAATTAAAGGAAACCGTCACCGAAGGGAACAGGCCGGTGTGATTGAGGGCCAGTGGCGTGGTGTTGGCCTGAACCTTGGTCATGGTGATCAGCGGGACGTTTCCGCTGGCAGTAACGCTGCTGCTGCTCGTGGGATGAAAATAGATATTTTTCAGTCCTTCGGGATCCTGCGAATATTTCGGATCGACTTCCAAAACCACGTAGTACTGATTGAGCTGCGTATAAATAATTGATGTTTCGGATTGTCCGAACGCACTGTAGATGCTGTTGTCGAGCGACTGCGCGGTTTGTCCCAGCTTGGCGGCGGTAACGCGGTCATAGGTGAGTAGGTAGTCCAAGCCGCCGTTTTGCTGATCGGAATTCACATCCTGCAGTTGCGGCAACTTCTTCATTTCGGCAAACACTTTGGGTCCCCAGGTGGCCAGGTCGGGAATATTGTCGGTTTGGATTGTGTACTGATAGAGTGCGTTGCTCGAACGTCCGCCGATGCGCAGGTCTTGCGACGCTTGAAGAAAAGCCGAGGCTACCGGCAAGCGATTGAGCTGGGGGCGCAGGCGGTTGATGATCTCCGGCGCGCCAATTTTCCGTTGGTTGAGCGGTCGGAGCGCGATAAAAATATTCCCCGTGTTGGTGGCGCCGCCGCCACCGGTAAACGCAATTACGTTTTCCACTGCGGGATCGGCCTGTATCACGGCTTCAAGCCGCTGAATGGAATCGTTCATCGCCGGGAACGAAGAATCCTGCGGACCTTGCACGCCGCCCGCGAGCGAGCCGGTGTCTTGCTGGGGGAAAAACCCGGTGGGAATCTTGATGATCAGCGCAACGTTGAGCGCGATGGTGAGAACGAGAATCGCGAGAATCAAAATCCAATTGTGTAGCGCCCATTTCAGGCTAGAGCTGTACCAGGACAAGATGCGGTCGAATACACGCTCCGAAGCCATATATAGCCGACCGTGCTTCTGGGAATGTTCATCGCGCAGCAGGTAAGCGCACATCATCGGCGTGGTGCTGAGCGAAATCATCATCGAGACCACGATGGCGGTGGAAAGGGTGATGGCAAATTCACGAAACAGCCGCCCGACAATGCCGCCCATCAGCAACAGCGGGATGAACACCGCAATCAACGAAATGCTGATGGATAAGACCGTGAAGCCAATTTCCTTCGCACCCTTGAGCGCGGCGGCGAAAGGATCCATGCCCTCTTCCAGATGGCGCGTGATGTTTTCCATGACCACGATGGCGTCATCGACGACGAATCCTGTCGAAATGGTGAGCGCCATCAGCGATAGGTTATCCAGGCTGTAGCCGCACAGGTACATCACCGCGAAGGTGCCGATCAGCGAAACCGGTACCGCGACTGCGGGAATCAACGTGGCGCGTCCGTTGCGCAGAAAAATGAACACCACGATGATGACCAGGATGATGGAGAGAACCAGCGTGCGTTCCACGTCACTGACCGAGGCGCGAATGGTGGTGGTGCGATCCAGAACGATGGTGGTGTCAATTCCTTGCGGAATGGAAGCTTTGATCCCGGGCAGCTCGGAGCGAATGCGATCCACGGTGTCAATAATATTGGCGCCAGGCTGGCGGAAAATAACCAGCACGATGGCGCGCTTGCCGTTCAAATATCCGCCGGTGCGGATATTTTGCGTGGAGTCGATCACGTCGGCGACATCGGAAAGATGGATGGCCGCGCCGTGGTTGTAGCCCACGATGACCGGCTTGAAGTCGTCGGCGTGAGAAATTTGATCGTTGTCGATGATGTCCGCGCTGACGTCGCCGTCGGTGATTTGTCCCTTGGCCAGATCGGAATTTTGCAAACGTAAAACAGATTGCACATCGGTCATCGCCAAGCCGTAGCTGGCAAGTTTTGTGGGATTTACTTCGACGCGCACGGAAGGCAATGCACCGCCGCCCACGTTGACCTGGCCGACGCCTTGAATTTGCGAAAGTTTTTGTTGAATGACCGTCGAAGCTTCGTCGTACAGCTTGTCCGGGCCGTATTTGCTGGAGGTCAGTCCCACGATCATGATCGGCGAATCGGCCGGATTGACTTTGCGATACGTGGGATTCGCGGGCAAGTTGGCTGGCAAATACGTGCGCGCCGAATTGATGGCCGCTTCAACGTCGCGCGCAGCACCATCGATGTTGCGGCTCAGATCGAATTGAATGGTGACGCCCGTCGTGCCGAGGCTACTGCTGGAGGTCATCTCCGTGACGCCGGCGATGTGCCCCAGTTGGCGCTCAAGCGGCGTAGCTACGGAAGACGCCATGATTTCCGCGCTCGCTCCCGGCAAGCTGGCGCTGATGGAGATGGTGGGAAAATCCACCTGCGGCAGCGGCGAAACCGGCAAAACTTGAAAAGCGATGGCGCCCGCAATGGCGATGGCAATCGTCAGCAGCGTGGTCGCTACCGGCCGGTGGATGAAGGGGGCGGAGACGTTCATGACGCTCCCGCGGGCCCGGGGTTTGGCTGTGGTACGCCGCCAGCATGCGGTTGCTTGGATTTGCGCGAGAAGCGCTGCGCCAAGCCGTCAAAGAAAATGTAAATCACCGGCGTGGTGTAGAGCGTCAGAACCTGGCTGACCAAAAGGCCACCGACCATGGCGATGCCCAGAGGGCGGCGCAACTCCGAGCCGATGCCCCTGCCGAGAGCCAGCGGCAAACCGCCGAGCAGCGCTGCCATGGTGGTCATCATGATGGGGCGGAAACGCAGCAGGCACGCTTCGTAGATTGCGTCGGTGGAATTTTTTCCATGATTGCGCTCGGCATCGAGTGCAAAGTCCACCATCATGATGCCGTTTTTCTTCACGATGCCGATCAGCAGCACGAGACCGATGATGGCCACGACGCTCAGATCCTGATGAAAGAGAATCAGCGCAAGGAAGGCGCCGACACCGGCCGAAGGGAGCGTTGAAAGAATCGTCACCGGATGTATAAAACTCTCGTACAAAACGCCGAGCACGATGTACACCGTTACGAGGGCGGCCAGAATCAGTAACGGCATATTCGAGAGGGAATTACGAAACGAGGCTGCCGTGCCCTGGAAGTCCGCCTGCAAGCTCGCG
>JBEKVU010000295.1:0-5717 GCA_049513775.1 Candidatus Acidiferrum sp. | reverse complement strand
GAATCGCCCTCTCAATGCTTGGTCCCGGTGAATTAGAGATTACTGAAAAACTTCCGGCGCGTGGCTGCAGCGCCGACGAAGCGCAGGCCTACACGCGATGGCTGGCCACGCATCACTACGAGAATTTTGCGGTAGTCTCGTGGCTGCTGCCTAAATCGCTGCATCAGCATTTCTACAACGTTTACGCCTACTGCCGCTGGGCCGACGACCTCGGAGACGAAATCCCCGAGATTGCCCGCGCTGTCGAATTACTGGACTGGTGGGAACACGAACTGCGCCTCTGCTATGAGGGCCGCCCCGCGCATCCGGTTTTTGTGGCGCTGCGGCAAACCATTGAAGCCCGGGAAATTCCCGAGCGCCCTTTCGCCGATTTGCTCAAAGCCTTTCGTCAAGATCAGGTGGTCAAGCGCTATGAAACCTGGGACGCGATGATCGATTACTGCGTGTACTCCGCCAATCCCGTAGGCCGTCTGGTGCTGTATCTGTGTGGCTACCGCGATGAACCACGACAAAGGCTTTCCGATGCCACCTGCACCGCGCTACAGCTTGCAAATTTTTGGCAAGACGTCAGCCGCGACCTCGAAAAGGGCCGCATCTACATTCCGCTGGACGTCGCCATGAAACACGGCGTGACCGAGCACGACATCCTTACGCGGCGCTTCCACGAAGGCTACGTTCACCTAATGAAGGATTTGGTGTGCCGCACGAGGGAACTCTTTGCGCTTGGCGCGGCGTTGCCAAAGATGGTGGACGGCCGCTTGAGCATTGATCTGGACATGTTCAGCCGCGGCGGCTTGGCGATTCTGGACGCTATCGAGGCCGGCGGCTACGACACACTGCATAAGCGGCCAGTGGTGACGAAAGGCAAACAGCTTCGGCTGTTGAGTCAAGCGCTGGTCGCCAAATTGACGAATCGTAAGGACGCAGGCGCGGCGGCCATCTTTCAAAGCAAGGTCGCGGGGGCTCGGCATGCTGCTCCGCAAACCCGAACTCAACCACTGAGCTTGGTGCCACGTTTAGAGGTGCCCAAATCTTACGAAGCTTGCCAACAAATAGCCCGCGCTTCTAACAGTAATTTTTATTACGCCTTCTACCTGCTGCCGAAGCCGAAGCGCAACGCCCTCTGCGCCCTGTACGCCTTCAATCGTTTGGTTGACGATGTCGCCGACAAAGGCGCGGATCTGCCGGCAAAGCAGCGTGGCCTGGCGCGATGGCGCGCGGAACTAGACGAAGCGGTTACCGGCGTGGATCAGTGCTTTGGGGGCACCGCTGCAGTGACGCTCGGCGACGCGCCACCCAATGCCTCGTTAGCGATCTTACCGGCGCTGGCGGACACGCTGGAGTGTTACAAAATCCCCACGCGTTATCTGCACGATTTAATTTCCGGCGCGGAGATGGATCTGACGATTCACGCGTATCCGACCTTTGAGCGCTTGAAGGAATATTGCTATCGAGTGGCGGGCACGGTGGGGTTGACCTGCACCCACGTCTTCGGTTTCAAAGATTCGCGCGCCATCGACCTGGCCGAAAAACTCGGCTTGGCATTCCAATTGACGAACATCATCCGTGATGTTCACGAGGACTACTCCGTTGGCCGCGTCTATCTTCCTGAAGAAGATCTATCCCGATACAACGTGGCGCCGGCGGACTTCGCACGCAGCGAAGCCACACTCGGCGTGCGCGAACTGCTGCGCTTTGAAGCGGATCGCGCCTGGGAGAACTATGAAGCGGGCGCGGCGCTGCTCAATTTGGTTGATTCAGACAGCCGCGGCACGCTCTGGCTGCTGGTGCGTACGTACAGCGCTTTATTGGCGCGCATCGAGGCTGTGGACTTCGCGGTTTTTGGCGAGCGCGTGCGTCTAAGCAAAGCAGAAAAAATGCTGTTCATCGCCAAAGCGCGCTTCGGGCGCCTGACGGAAGAGAATCTCCTTGAAAAACGTGATCGTGATCGGCGGCGGACTAGCGGGTCTGGCGGCCGGCGTCGCGCTGGCTGAGGCTGGCTGGCAAGTCCGTCTCTTCGAGCAGCGCCCATTTCTTGGTGGCCGCGCGACCTCCTATGTTTTGCCGAACGGCGAGCATGTCGACAATTGCCAGCACGTCACCCTAGGGTGTTGCACCAATCTCGAAGATTTCTACCGCCGCGTTGGCTCGAGCAACAAAATAAAGTATTTCGATCGGCTCGTATTCGTCGATCCGCAAGGCCGGCGTGGCGTAATGCAGACCGGCATCCTGCCCGCGCCCTTCCACATGACCGGCTCGTTTGCCACGTTCGCGCCGCTCGCTCTGAGGGACAAACTCTCCATCGGCCGTGCGATGCTGGATATCTTACGTGCGAAAGGCCATCCAAGTGATCTCGACGAAGAGCCGCCTATTTCCATGCTCCATTGGTTGCGCCGCCGCCGGCAAACTACCGGCGCTATCGAACGTTTTTGGCGCGTAGTTCTAGTCAGCGCGCTTGACGAAGAGCTGGACCGCACCGACGCGCGCTTTGGCGTGGATGTTTTCTGGAAAGCGTTCCTCTCAAACCGCACCGGCTACCGCATGGGCGTTCCCACGGTTCCGCTCGCCAATCTTTACGATGGCTGCAAGCTGGCCATCGAAGAAAAGGGCGGGGAAGTCACGCTCCGCGCGCCAGTGCGCGGCATAGCCATCGAAAACGGCGAGATCACCGGCGTGCGTTTTGACGAGGCAAGAGTTGAATCCGCTGATGCTTACGTTTTTGCGCTGCCGCACGCCGCGCTAAGCGAACTTCTGCCGGCCACGGTCCGCGCAAGCTATCCGGCATTCAGCAATCTTGAAAAAATCGCAGACGCGCCCATCACTGGGGTGCACTTCTGGTTCGACCGGCAAGTGATGGACGAGCCTTTCATCACGCTGCTCGATACGCACACGCAATGGATTTTTAACAAAACGATGCTCTACGACGGCAACGTTGATCAAAAAAATCCGCCCGTCAGCAATGAGCCCAAGCCCAACGAGCAATACCTCCAAATGGTGATCAGCGCTTCGTATGATCTGATCCCGAAATCGCGCCAGGACATTATTGACCTGGTGCTGCAGGAAGTTCGGCAAGCCCTGCCAAGATCGCGCGAAGCCCAACTGGTGAAAGCCACGGTCATCAAAGAGACCGCCGCGACATTTTCGCCCGAACCGGGCATCGACCGTTGGCGACCACAACAACGATCTCCGATCAACAAAATGTTTCTCGCCGGAGACTGGACCGCCACGGGTTGGCCCGCCACCATGGAAGGCGCCGTCCGCAGCGGCTACCTGGCGGCGGAAGCCGTCCTAAGCGTTGCAGGGGAGCCGCAAAAATTCTTGCAGCCTGACCTGCCCCCCGACGGCCTAATGAACCTAGTGAAATCGTAGTGCTGGCCCCGGGGTACCTTGAAGGAGAAAGCGCTTCCGCTTAGGGAGTGGCGAATGGCAAGATTCGCACGGTGTTTATCGCCGCAACTCGAATGGATCATGTAAATCTAAAGATTCGCCGCTTACAAAAACAGCGAAACAAACTAGCATTTATCCGCATCAAAGGAGCTCAAGTGTCGTTCGCGAGTAGTCAGCCCTTCGCACAGGGCGTCCAGTTCCCGATAGGCCTTTGCCGAAGACTGCAGAAAGTGTTCATAATCCTCGCGACTCTCCCACACGTCCATGGTGACGAAGCGTAACGGATTGGCAATATCGCGCAGCAGTTGCGTTTTGCGAAATTTAGCGTGGGTGGCAAACAACTGCGCCCAAGCGCCGGATGGAGAGTACGCCAAAATGAACCCGTCCTCGCACTCGCTCTTGACATCGAACTCCCAGAGGACTACAAACATAGTTGTCCTGTCTCCTGCTCCTCGGGCGCACGCAGCTCTGCAAGAAAACCTCAGGGATTGGTTGCGCCGTCCGGCCGAGTGTAGCAATCCGTACTACCTACGGTGCAGCAAGTTTTTTCGCATGGTGCGCAGTGTGAAGGATGCCCGGTATTGCCGGAATGGCAGCGTCCGTTCAACCTCGAAAAGTTGCGTAAGGCGGTTGTTTCACGGGGTCTGGAACGAGTTGCGTCAGTAGTTCTGTGCAGCGCGTCGTGTTTGTCCCATATCGCCGCGTTCTATCGTTTCGCATGGCGTGGCCGTCTAACACCTGACGTTTGAGCTGTAGCAGTCCGTCGCGTTCGGCGGACGGAGGTATGTGTGGATCGCAAGTACAGTCACCGCGGCTATCGTGACGCGGAAAAAGAAAAAAAAGAAAAGCCCCGCAAACAACCCCCCGCCGGCGGCCCGCGTGGCGCCGATCAGTTCGGTCCCCGCACGCCGCGCATGGTCGGCACGGTCACCCGCGCCCGCTGCTCGAATTGCGGCGCAGTCTTAACGCCTGGTTTCGATGCCGAAGGTACGTGCCCCAAATGCCAGTTCGAGCTTCACTGTTGCAAGCAATGCCGTTATTTCGATACTGGCGTGCGCTTCGAGTGCACGCAGCCTGTACCCGAGCGCATCACGCCCAAAGATGTAAAAAACAATTGCACTTTCTACGCCTTCCGCACGACGGTGGAAAAAGATACTGCGCCAACCAGCTACACGCAGCCCAACAACGTTCCGCAAGCGCCCATGGCGCCCGCGCGTCCGCTTGACGCCCGCCAAGCTTTCGAAAATCTCTTCAAGAAGTAACGCGCCAGCGAGCGTTCAAAGAGTCGTCGCCCGTGCGGTAGCTGCGGTTCTGTGGTGGCGAATCTTTAGATTCACATCGCGGCTTGTGACTTCGCTCCCGCCAGCCTTTTCTAGTCCCTCGCAGAGCGCTCCTCTGAACATTGGTGTTCAGGGATCATTCCCAGAAAAGGGTTGTTTAGCGATCGGCAAGACGGCACTGAGCACCGCGCTACCTTGCGGAAAATGACAAACGCCGCGCGGCCAATGAGCCCCGCGGCGTTTGTCCAAGAATGATTGCTTCGAGCTTTCGGAAAGTTAATCTTTATACGGTAGGTATCTCCACATGTCGTTCAGGTCGCCGTTCCCGGTCGTGCTCGTCGAATCGTAGCCCTGACCGCCGAATAGCCAGAGTTGTCCGTTGGCGTCAACCCAGCGCGTCGCATTGCTGCGGCCGCCGGGAGTCCAGATGTAGTAGGTTTGGTAGGGACGCGTCTCGGGGCCGTAAACTCCGTTTTGGCTCCCGGTGTTCGAGCCCTTGGTCCAAGTCCACGTACCGGGCTGGGTCGGATTTGAATTGGGCGTGTAGACCCACAAATCGTTGAGGGCGCCGTTACCATTTGTTCCGGTGGAATCGAGACCCCACCCGCCAAAGAGCCAGAAGTTTCCGCCCGCGTCGGTCCAGGCGTTAGCGCCCCAGCGCGAGCCAGGAAGTGCACCAGTCGTTGAGACAGGGGAGCAAATGATGTTACCGCCCTGAGTCAGACCAACGGTGAGTCCGCAGGTGCTGGCTGCGCCAGTGGTGCTCACCGGACCCACGACCGTCTGAGCCTCGTACGCGCCGGTCTGATTTGCCGTGGTGTTACCCACGACGAAAGTCCACTGATTGTTGGCGATGTTGTAGACCCAGAGATCGTTGAGAATCCCGTTTGGCGTCGCCGGATTGTTTCCGTCTTCGCCTTCTCCGCCGAAGAGCCAGAAATTGCCGTTGGCATCGGCCCCGCCGGCCGCCGCCTGCCGCCCTCCTGGGTTGTTGCTGTCAGACGGTGTTCCCGGAGTGCCGTAGACGCCACTCTGGTTCGCCAGGCTTGA
>JBEKVU010000294.1:0-5736 GCA_049513775.1 Candidatus Acidiferrum sp. | reverse complement strand
TCTGCCGCCTAAAGCACCCGCACCGCGCAACGTACCGCCAGCATCACGGAGACCCAGTGCCGGTAGGAACCGCCTTCCACGAACGCACCCTCGCCCTCTGCGAAAGCCTCAACTATCGCGAGTGGTCCGGCTACTATTCCGTCGGCGTCTACGAGATGCACCACGAGCATGAGTACAACGCCATTCGCAATTCCGCCGCGCTGATCGACATCTCTCCGCTTTTCAAATATCGCGTCACCGGAAAGGACGCCACCAAGTTCGTCAATCGCGTCATCGCCCGCGATATCAATAAGGTCGCCATCGACCAGGTCATCTACTGCTGCTGGTGCGATCCCGAAGGCCACGTCATCGACGACGGCACCATCACGCGCCTCGGCGAAAACGATTATCGCTGGACCGCCGCCGATCCGAGCCTCCGCTGGTTCCAGCAAAACTCGCTCGGCCTCGACGTAAACATCCTCGACGTCTCCGAACACGTCGCCGCGCTGGCCGTGCAAGGCCCGACTTCCGCTCGCCTGCTGCAATCGGTCACCAACGCCGACCTCGCCAAACTGAAGTACTTTCGCGTCACGCACGGCAAAATCGCCGGCGTTCCCGTGGACATCTCGCGCACCGGCTACACCGGCGATCTCGGCTACGAAATCTGGATGCCCTGGAAAGACGCGGTAAAGGTCTGGGACGCGCTGGTGAAAAACGGCAAAGCTTTTGACGTGCACCCGGCAGGCATGATCGCCCTGGACGTCGCCCGCATCGAAGCCGGTCTAATCCTCATCGAGGTCGATTACATCTCCAGCAAGAAAGCGCTGATCGAAGCGCAGAAATATTCGCCCAACGAAATCGGCTTGGGAAAACTAGTCGATCTGAAAAAAGAAAATTTCGTCGGGCGCGACGCTCTCGTGCGCGAAGCGAAGAAAGGCTCTGCGCGAACCCTCGTCGGCCTGGAAATCAATTGGAACGAAGTCGAAGCCCTCTACGACAAGCTGCACATGGCCCCGCAAGTCCCCAGCATGGCCTCGCGCGTGCCTGTGCCCATTTATCAAAACGAAAAACAGATCGGCAAGGCCACCAGCACCACCTGGTCACCCACATTAAAGAAAATGATTGCGCTAGCCTGCATAGATCGTAAATGCGCCGTCCGCGACAACATCCTGCACATCGAAATCACCGTAGAAGCCGTCCGCCACACCGTCTCTGCAAAGGTCGTCGCCATGCCCTTCTTCAACCCAGCCCGAAAAACCGCCCTTCCAGTAATCTAGGTAATCCTGCACCAGCGCCGCAGGCGCGGCAGAAGTTAGCCCAGCCCGCAAGGGCTGGGTTGTTGCGTTGCGATAACGAGGCTGTGAGATATCGCCTTCGCGATATCTCAGAACGCCGTAGGCGCGGCGCAAGCTAGTGCGCGGCGGCGAACTGCTCGACTGAAGAAAGGAGCGCATCAAGCGCCGAACGATCGAGTAGCTTTCCGCGAACGACGACCGCACTAATCCGCGAAGTGTGGCGAATGTCCGCGAGCGGGTCAGCGTCCAGCAACACCAGGTCCGCAAACTTACCCGTCTCAATCGTTCCTTGCGTGGCGCTCTTGCCCATGAATTCCGCGGCGCGCGACGTTGCCGCCTGCAACGCTTGCATCGGCGTCAAACCGGCCTGCACCAGTAGCGCAAGCTCTTCGTGCAGGCTGAAACCCGGATAAACAAAAGGCGCGGCCGTATCCGTGCCGGCGAGAATCTTCACGCCGTTCTGCTGCATTTCGCCGACCACGTGTTCGGATTTCTCCATCAGCCCCCGGCGCAGCGAATATTCGCGTTCTGAAGCGCTGGCGGTATCTTGCTGTGCGGTCTTCATCCAGCGATCCAGTACTGCACGCGGCAAATACCTTATCCGCGCGTCCTTAATCGTCGCCAAATTTAACTCTGGATACGCGTCCTGCTGCAGCACAATCAGCGTCGGCGTCTGCCACGTGCCATTGGCCACAAACTCCGTAAGCAGCGCTTGCGCCCGCGTCTCGGAAAAACTGTGCAGCAGTTCGCTGTCCCAATCGAGTTGCCGCACCGGCGAGGAAACGCCCTGCTCTTTTCCCGCCGCGGCAAGGAACTGTTCGCGCATCAGCTTTGGCTCGTTCACGGAACACGCGCGCAGCACGCAAGTAAGATGCTCGATGCTGCGCTGACCCGCCGCCGAAGCTTCCGCCGCCGTCACGCGGTCCGGAACATGCCCGACGAATGAAATGTGCTGGCTCTTACAGGCTGCGGCAATTTCAAAATAGACGTCGCGGCTGAGATTCGATTGCACTTTGATGAAATCCACGCCGCGCTGAATTAAGTCGTGCACGTCGTCGGAAGCCTGCGCGCCGTTGGTCACGACCAGCGAAGGCTGAAAGAATGGTGGATTGCCGTCAAGGTACGGGCCCGCAAGAATGATGCGCGGCCCCAGCCGCTTCCCGGCCTCAATTTCGCGGCGCAGCGGCAACAGCGAATCGAGATACCCTCCCATGTCACGCACGGAGGTAATGCCGTTGGCGAGCAGCAGCGGAATCATAAATTTCCGGCTGCCGTCCGGCTCCCCCGCACCGGTTAGATGCACGTGCATGTCGGCCAGGCCCGGGATCAGAAACTTTCCGCGGCCGTCGACGATGGTCGCGTTTCGCGGAAGATTCGCTGTAGCAGAAGAGGAAATCGCGGCGATGCGACCGCGCACGATCGACACCGTCATGTCCGGCTGCGGCGCCGCTCCGGTCCCGTCGATGACCGTGACGTGGGTAACGGCAAGCGCGGCCTCCGGCGGCTGCTCGCGTTTTCCGCACGCCCACACCAGCAGACAGACCACGACGCACGCGCAGACACACCTCGCCGCACACACAAGCACGGCGATAAACGGATTCCGCGTGCGCGAATACATCCTGTCGTCGAAAGAGGTCACTGGTTCAGACGATTATACTTCTTCAGTACTTCGCGCAATCGCTCGTGGGGCAAGGCGATCACTTTGTGATTGTCGATTCCGGTCATGGCTTCCGCCGCGACCATGGCGTTTACGATGGCCTCCGCCGTAGCTTCGACGGTTGCGGCAAAAAGTGCATCCATCTTGTCGTTGGGCAACATCTTTAGATCCACGACGTGGTCAACGGCGGCAGCGCCGGAGTTGGCGGTGGAAAACGCAATAAAAATGTCGCCCGAACCGTTGCCGGAATCGCTGCCATCGCGACCCAGCCCCAAGCACACGCGCCGCGCCAGGCGCTTCAACTGATGCGCCACCAGCGGCGCGTCCGTAGCCACGACTACAATGATCGAGCCGCGCTCCTGTCCCGCGAAAGATGCCGTGGCGTACGCGGGATCTTCCGGAATTTCTTTGCCGACGGGCGCGCCCGCGATGATCAGGTTGGGCCGCCGACCGTAATTGCATTGCACCAGCACGCCAACTGTGTAGCCGCCATCACTCACCGAAAGTCTTCGCGAAGACGTACCCGTGCCGCCTTTGAATTCGTTGCAAATCATTCCGGTACCGCCGCCGACATTGCCTTCGGGCACCGCTCCAGAGCGTGCACTATCAATCGCGCTGAAAACGTGTTCGGGTTTGACGTGAAATCCATTGATGTCGTTGAGCCAACCGTCCCAAGTTTCCGCCACTACCGGAAGCGACCACCAATATTCCGTGGGATCGGGCTGGCCGTGCGAGACGCGCCACTGAATCACGGCATCGCGTACTACGCCGACGCTGTGCGTGTTGGTGATCATCACCGGGCCTTCGAGGAATCCGGATTCTTCGACCCAGGTGGTGCCGGTCATTTCCCCGTTGCCGTTTTCGGAAAACCATCCAGCGAAGACGGGATTGTTCATGGAATCCTTTCCGCGCGGGAGAACCGCCGTAACGCCGGTGCGGATTGGACCTTTGCCGACGACCAATTTTCCTTCGCCGGAAATCAGGGTACTTTCGCCGACGGTCACGCCAGGCACATCCGTGATGGCGTTTAGCGGCCCGGGCGCGCCTTCAAAGGGCACGCCTAAATCACGGGCCCGCGGTTTCGTCGGGTTAGTTTGTTGCGCGAATGTCGCGGTGGCGACGAACCAAGACGCCAGTAAAATTGCCGAGTTGCGAATTGCACTCAACATTCTAGTCTTCTCCACGTCTCCATGGGCAATGCCACACGGCACGCCGCTCAGCGGAATCACTGCGTTACAACCTACGGTGGCGACATTGTAGCAAAGTGCTTCGTGGAGAACCGATCCTTGGAATCGCGGCCGAATCGTGACAACATTTAGCGGCCGCTTGAGACGAGTGCGTGCTGTCACGTGGCCATTGGCCATAGCGCGGGCCATCGTGGACTACCAGGAGATTGCATGAGACGCGAAATTTGGAGACTGGCGATACTCTGCGCCAATTTACTGCTGTGTTCGTCTTTCGCAGCGGCGCAGGACGCGGCCAAGCATCCGATTACGTTTGACGACTTGATTCATATGCATCGCGTTGGCGGCGCCGCCATTTCTCCTGATGGCGCGTGGGTCGCTTACGCCGTCTCTACGCCGGATATGGATGCGAACCGCAACGCCAGCAATATCTGGGCCGTGCGCACGTCTGGCGGCGATGCCGTGCAACTGACCAGTTCGGGGCATGATTCATCACCAGTGTGGTCACCGGATGGGAAGACGCTGGCGTTTCTTTCTGCGCGCGACGGAAATTCGCAGGTTTATTTCTTGCCCATAGATGGCGGCGAGGCGCGGGAGATAACGCATCTGTCAACCGGCGCGGACATCGTGAAATATTCGCCCGACGGAAAGACCATTGCGTTCACCTCTTCCGTGTATCCGGACTGCAAGGATGACGGCTGCAACAGCGCACGCGACGCGGACAAGGAAAAGTCCAAAGTCAAGGCGCATGTGTACGAGCAGCTTTTCTACCGGCACTGGACACACTGGTTCGATGGCAAGCGCGCGCACCTGTTCGTGATGCCGGCAGACGGCAGCGGCGCCCCGCGCGACCTGACGCCAGGCGCGAACTACGATGTCCCGCCGGACGAGCGGGGCGGGCCGGAAGACATTAATTTTTCGCCGGATAGCAAAGAGATTTGTTTCACGGCGGTGACCGACAAAGTGGAAGCGATCAGCACCAATGGCGATCTTTTTTTGGTGCCCGCCAGCGGCGGCGAGGCGAAGCGCATTACGAGCAATCCGGGCTTCGACGGCAATCCGGTGTACTCGCCAGACGGGCGGTACATTGCCTATCACGCGCAACTCACGGCCGGTGCGGAATCGGATCGCTGGCGAATCATGCTGTACGACCGGCAATCGGGGAAGATTCAGAGCCTGACGGATGGATTTGATCGCAGCGCGGGGGAGGTAACGTGGTCGGCGGACAGCAAGACGATTTTGTTCACTGCGGAAAATGAAACGCTGAATCCCATTTACTCCGTGGCGGTCGAAGGCGGCGCTGAACCCAAGAAACTGATGGGCGACAGTTTTAATACCGGCATTTCGCTCAGCGCGGATGGGAAGACGCTGGCGTTTGAGCGCACCAGCCTGACCCTGCCGGCGGAGGTGTTTGCGGCAAATTCCGACGGGACGAATGTGCGGCAGCTTTCGCATGCGAACGATGCCCTGCTCGGGAAACTCGAGATGAATGCGCCGGAGACGTTCTGGTTTACCGGCGCGGATGGCGTGAAAGTTCAGGCGATGCTCTTGCGGCCGCCCAATTTTGATGCGGCGAAGAAATATCCCTTACTGGTGATCCTGCACGGCGGGCCGGAGACGA
>JBEKVU010000293.1:0-5776 GCA_049513775.1 Candidatus Acidiferrum sp. | reverse complement strand
TTCAGGCTCCGCCACCAGCTCCACCGCTGCCGGTGCGCCCATCAGCGCTTTTCCTGCGTCGACCGCCGCGCCCACCTTCGCGCCCACCGGCTTCTGCGTCAGCCTCCACACGGTCAACACTCCGCACGCCTCGCAGTGCCGCGCCAGCCCTCCATGAATCGCGCAGATGTCGTACTCATAATCCCCGTTCGCCGTTTCTGCAACTTGCCCGCAGCTGCTGCATTCCAGCAATAGCGTCGCCGGCTGTTCCGCGCTCGCCGGACCGCCCGGGAAATCCATCCGCCAGAAACGCAGCGTCTCATCCACAAACGCCACGCCGTATGTGTAACGCCCCTCCTGCAGGCCGATCTCGCCCACCACGCGGATCTCCGCCTCGCGGTTTGTGGCTTGCTCCCGCAAGTACAGCACTTGCTCGGCATACAACTTATTCCGCGAAAGAAT
This sequence comes from Candidatus Acidiferrum sp., assembly GCA_049513775.1. Taxonomy (GTDB): domain Bacteria; phylum Acidobacteriota; class Terriglobia; order Acidiferrales; family UBA7541; genus Acidiferrum. Next base: position 5,335 of record JBEKVU010000293.1, on the reverse strand, counting down.
GCCCGCGCCGTGCAGGCTCACGACCACCGTCTGCGTTTTCTCGGAGAACACTCTGCCTTCGGCACCGCTTCCAACCAGCAAGATGGGCACCACCATCGGCACACGGCTGCTGCGCCGCGCGGTCTGCCCTCCGGATGGCTTTGTAGAACTAGCACTCGAGGCGGCGGATCGCTCCGCGCCAGGCGCATTCTGCGTTCCCGATGCTTCTCTGGAACGGACTCGGTTTTCCGTCATCTTCTTGGCTTCCTGGGGAAGGGGCCAAGTTTTGCACTTCACTAGCGCCGCCGCAGCTACCGCTATCCTATCCCTCCGTGCCGTACCCGGCGCCAAATCCCCACCTTTGTTGCCTCTTCAGCACTCCATGCGGTCACCATCGTAGCGACCGCAGGGACTCCGCAGGGCAACCTTCACCCGCGTCAAAATTTCCCTCTCCACGCATCGAAACGGACACCGCCGTCTCAGGTATCTCCCCGGTGCCACCGCGCAAGCCGCCGAGCTACAATGTCTGGGTCCCCAAGCCATGAGCCCATTCACGTCCATGTCCAATTTCTTTCGCGTTCTGGGGCACCTGGCGTACCACGCCGGCGCTGCTGGTCTGCTGACCGTCGGATTCCTCGATTCGACATTTCTGATCATTCCCTTCGGCAACGATATTTTGCTCATCGCGCTAAGCGTGCATCACCACAAGCTGGTGCCGCTTTACGCCTTAGCCGCCACCGTGGGCTCCGTGCTGGGTTGCTGGCTGACCATTTGGCTGAGCGGCAAAGGCGGCGCGAGCATTCGCAAACGCTTGTCGCTGAAGCGCATGAAGTACGTGCAACAGCAAGTGGAAAAGCGGGCGGGCTGGGCCGTGAGTATCGCCAGCCTGATGCCGCCGCCTTTTCCCTTTACCGCCGTGGTGGCGGGGGCTGCCGCGTTCAACTATCCGCGCAAGAAGCTCTTTGCCATTATCGCCGTAGCGCGCTTCGTGCGCTTCTCAATCGAGGGCGGGCTCGCCATTCACTACGGCCGGTGGATTCTCGCCCTCGCCAAGTCGGAAACGCTGAAATACATTCTGGCGCCGGTGATCCTCATCTCCGTGGTGGCCAGCGTCTATTCGCTCTACGGCTGGATCAAAGACAGTGGCAAGCGCAGCAAAACTTCTAAGCCCGCAAAACGAGTGCCGGCGCGAGCCTAGTCGAAAGCCGCTGCAGAGCTCGAGCACAGATTCGTGCCGGATACTAAGGATCATGCGACTCTAAATTGGCCTGACAATCTTGCCTGTAGAGTATGGCAGCAAAAGAGGATAGATTGCCTACGGGCACCAATGGTTCTAGGGGAAGGGCTTCGTCCTAGTACAGAAGTACTTCATCCGGCCCAAAATGATTTGAATCTGCAGTCCTATTGTTCCATGGCCCGTGAGCGGCTACACTTTGCTTTCAATAGCGGAGGTTTTCCTTTGACTGGCACCGAACGCCGTACAACTCAACGCTTTACGATGCGCCTGCCGCTAACCGTGCGCTGGACCACCGGCGCAGCCGTGGGTGAAACCAGCACGGAATCGCGCGACGTTAGCTCGCGTGGCGTGTACTTCTTCCTGACCAAGGATGTGCGCGAAGGATCAGCGGTGGAGATTTTGCTCACTTTGCCCAACGAGATCACTTTGGCCGGACCGGTTCGCGTGCGCTGCCTTGGCCGCGTGCAACGCACCGAGACGCGCGATGAAGGCGCCGTCGGCGTGGTCGCGGCAATCGAACGCTACGAATTTCTGCGCGGCGACGAAGAGAAATAGAGAAGCAGCGAAACATAACCAGCCGATTTTTTTGTTTTGGTTTCGGCCTGCGTGGTTTTCCGTCGCGAAGAGTTTTTCTGGCAGCACCGAGTTTCTTGCTCGCTCACTGCGGAGGCGGGCAGGATAAGCCGGGGTACCTTGGCCCCTCAGCGAAGCGCCCCGGCTCTTTTTTTTCTTGCGCATTTTTCTTCCACATTTTTTGCCAGCGGTTTTTTGCATGCCCCTCTAAATTCCTTCGGCTATCAAGAAGCGCAATAAACCGATACTCCGCAATAACCATTGGCGAGGTACAGCGTTATTGCTGCGCCGCGCCTGTACCTCAGGTCAGGCGATTTCCGCGGTTGCTTAGGACAATATGGGTGTCCCAGTCCGAACAGCATTGGATCGCTCGCGCAGAGGTGGGGCCGCCAATGCGCGCTGAATTTGTGGCGCAGCTGTAATCATTTTAAATCAGCAAGCGTCGGCAACGAAGCGTCGCTGAGCCAGCGATATTTCGCTTAACTGATGGGGGAGAAAGCTTTGGAGATCGGCTCGGAATTGAAAGAATTGCGCGCTTCCAAATACGCACCAGAATACCTGCCCGAACATGGGACAGACGCGGTGGTCCTTTCTGCTAGTGCAGAAGAGAGCGTTGCCGACGACGGGAACACGTCCTCGGTGTTCACCATCGCGGGTGCCACCACGTCCAGTTCCGCAGCGTTTGGCACGAACACCGCTGCACTGAATACGCCGGGCCCAAACACCATCGCTCAGCAAACTGCTCTGGCTGATAGCCAGACATCCGCGACAACTGACGAGAGCATTGCTTCGTCGTTTGCTTCGTCACCAGTCGACACCGCGGCCAACCCGGCTGCGGCCACCGAACTGCCCTTGGTGCCAAGCGGAGATTCGCTGAGCTTCGAGACAGAAATCCTAAGCGGCGCGATCGAAGACCTGGCGGTGGAGTTGCCGCTGCTGGAATTTGCCGAAGTCTTGGACCAGCACAAATTGTGGGCAGAATCGGGCGGAGAATCGGGGCGGCGCGCGGACCTTTCCGGAATTAATTTGGCCAATGCCGATTTGACGGGCGTGAATCTGCGCGGCGCGATACTCGACAAAGCCAAGCTGCAAGGCGCCGATTTGTCCATGGCCAATCTGCGCGGCGCCAGCCTGGTGCAGGCGGATTTGCGCGACGCCACGCTGCTCGGCACGGAACTACACGGCGTGAACTTGATGGGCGCAACGGTTTACGGCGCCGAAGGGATGTGGGTCGGGCGATTGGGCGGAGCGAATTTGTTTGACGCGCTGCTGCCCGAAACGCTGCTGGCCACATTTGACGGCACGAATGCTATTCACCAAGCCACGCGGGTGGCGCGCGTGTTTTACTTCATGACGCTTTCGATCAGCGCGATTTGCCTGCTGCTGATCGCCTTCACATCGGATGTACGGCTACTGGTAAACGGTCCCGCGATTCCCATTCCGCACGTGGGTCGCGCACTGCCCATGATGGGTTTCTATCTGGGCGCGCCGATTTTGCTGGTGTGTTTGTATTTGCGGTTTCATTTTTTGCTGCTGCGTTTGTGGGGCAACATGGCCGCGATGCCCGCGGTATTTCCCGACGGGCAAACGCTGGAGCGCGACGGACCTTGGTATTTGATGGGCGTGGTGCGGCGGCATTTCCGCTGGCAGAAGGATTCGCGTTCGCCATTCGCGGTGCTCGAAACGGTGCTATCCACGCTGCTGGCATATTGGGCGGTGCCCATCACGCTGCTGATTTTCTGGCTGCGCTATCTGGTGCGCCAGGATTTGCACGGCACGGTGCTGCACGTATTTTTGCTGACGCTTTCGGTGGCGGCGGCGACGTGCCTTCCGGCGATCGTGACGCGCGTGCTGGGGCCGGGCGAAGTGCAATTTCCGAAAGCCCACAATCTGGTGCGCCTGGTTTGGCTCACTGCGCGGCCCGCAATGATCACGGGATGCGTGGTGTTAGCGCTGTCACTCGGCGTCGCTCTCGGACTGCCGGCGGACGCGGATGTGGCACCAGAATATTCACGCGCGAATCTGCGGCGATTCCCGGCTCGCTTGTTTCAATCACTCGGCTACCGGCCGTACGCCAATATCACGGAAGCGGCTCTATCATCGCCGCCGAAGGGCAAGTGGGACGAAGATTCGGTGGCGGCAACGCAGGGCGCGCGGCTGAATGAAATGAATCTGCATTTCGTGCGTGGCTACCGCACGTTCCTCGTGAATGCAAAATTGTGGCGGGCGAATCTGGAAGGTGCGTATCTCTCGGAAGCGGACGTGCGCGGCGCGAATCTGCGCGAAGCCATGTTACGCGATGTGATTCTGGACCGCGCGCAGGCGGAGAGCGCGGTGCTGGTCTCCGCGGACGCTACGCGCGGAAATTTCACCGGCACGGATTTACGCAACGCAGATTTGTCCTACGCTACGCTGGAAAGCGCGGTGCTTTCGAGTGCCAGGCTTTCCGGAGCTTCGCTGTACTCCGTGGACCTACGCAACGCGCACCTGCTGCGCACGGATCTTTCGCGCGCGGACCTGCGGGATACGAAACTAGCAAATGCCGTTCTTTCGTTTGCGAATCTGGACAATACGGATTTTTCTTCCACCAAAGCGGCCGGCGCAAATTTCAGCGGTGCGCATCTGAAAGGCACAGTTTTTCTGGAGGCCGACCTGAAGAACGCCGACCTTCGCGGCGTAGCAGGCGCCGAAGCAATTCTGCGCGGCGCCGATTTAACCGGAGCAAATCTCTCCGGCGCGGATCTGCGTGGCGCGCTCGGCCTCACCCCGTCGCAAGTCTGCGCAGCCCACTGGCGCGACGCCCAACTCGACGCCGACCTCCTCGCCGCCGTGCAAACGCAATGTCCTGCGGCGCAATAAAACCTCGCTGAGCACTCCGCGCCAAGTGGCTGCATCACTGTTGCGGTTTTGTCTGCGCTATTTTTCCGTATCCGTATGCCAGCCGGGATTTGTCCATTTCCCGTGACGAAGGACAAACACCTCCGTAACTCGGCCGGAAGTCACGGAGCGCGTGCCGCCTACTTCGGTTTCGTACAGATATTGACTGTAGGTGATAGCGACATCGCCAAAACGCTGAATTTCAGTGTGCGGAAACTCCAGGCGAATCAGCTTTCCACCCGCAGCCTGAAAGCCCGCGGCCGATTGCAGCACCTCTGCTTGATGTTTCCACTTTTCTTCTCCCGAGCTGATGACGATCGTGTCCGGCGGGACCAGCTGTTCGAGAGCTCTCGTATCGTTGGCGAACCAGGAACGCCACACCGATTCGCGCGCGGAGAGTAGTTCCGCGCGATCCTCCGGATGAGCGGACAAACACTTGACGCCTACGCCTACGATTGCCAGCGCACCAAACATGGCCAGAGTGGCCCAAATTCTGCGACGCATAGTCTCTCCATTCTTCATGATTCCGTCCTTCATGATTCTTGCTCCTCAACAACCAGTGCCGGTGGCCGCAAAGATTTAACGTTGCTTACCGGACGACTCTGCGCGCGCCGCATCCGCATGTTGTGAAGCTTTCGATTGCCGGCAGCGCCGGAGCATTGCGGAGCG
>JBEKVU010000292.1:0-5800 GCA_049513775.1 Candidatus Acidiferrum sp. | reverse complement strand
CTTGCCCTCATCGCTGCGTGCTGCGGCGTGAGATGGTGCCACCAAAATGCACGCCAAGAATGCGGCGACAAGTATGCGGGAGCCATTCATTGCTTCACCTCGGGCTTGGCGGGCTTGTTTTGTCCGTTAGGTGCTGCGGAGCCGGGCGTGCCAGGTGCCGAGAGAATCGGCTGCCGCTCATGCGCGTGCTGCCGTTTCTGCACTTCCATTTCCGAGAACAGCATCGCCGGAGCCACCGCGGAAACCGGCACGCTTCCGCTCTCGGCTCCGCACACGCCGTTGAAAACGTGTTGCTGATCGCCGGTTGTAATAATCCTCGTTAACGCCGCCAGCGGCGTCCCCACGATGTCTACGCCGCGGACCAGTTCGTCGGGGCGCCCATCTGCGTACACTTTATAAACAATCACCGGCAGCACTTGAAACGCTTGCGGCAGCGAACGCTGCGTCAGCGTGAACCCGCCTTGAATATCATCAAAATACAATCCGTACGGCTTGCCCTGTTTCTTCACTTCGTCGATTAGTCTCTGTCGCATCTGATCTTCCGGCACCTTCTCCGTCGACGTCACGATTAAGTTGCCTTGCCGCCCCGTCGGCATCAGCCCCGGCTGATTGCGCCCGTGTCCGTTGGACTGTGCAAAATCCTTGATCGGCATGCGTGACATCAAAAAGCTTTTCAGCACACCGTCCTTAATCACATCCACGCGTTGCGAGGGCGTCCCTTCGTTGTCGTACGCATAATATCCCGCCAGCTTGATTCCGCCGATCTCCTTGATCGTCGGATCATCGGACACGCTCAGGAATTTTGGCAGCACCTCCTGCCCGATTTTCTTCGTGAACGTCTGCCCCTCTTCTTCGTCTTTTTGCCTGTGACCTTCGAGCCGATGCCCGAGCACTTCGTGAAAAAACACCGCCGCTGCGCGTCCGCTGAGCAGCGCCGGGCCGTCGTACGGCTCCGCCACCGGCGCCTCACGCAACGCCTTCAAATCCACCGCCATTTTATCGATCTTGGCATCCAGCTCTTTTTCGCTGGGCAGGCCATCCGCGCTCGGAGCCTGAAACGTCTCGACGCGCAGCAACTCCATTCCGTCGCTCGCGCGTGTTTGCCCTTCCATCACCAGCCGCGTCGACGCGCTTGGCGTCACCACCGCGCTGCCTTCGCTCGACACCATGCGCGCGTTGGCGTCCTGCACCGTCAGCACCACCGTGTCGAAATACACCTCGGGGTACTTGCGAAATTCCCCGGACAGTCGCTTGATCTCACCGGACCACGCCGCATGGTCGAACGCCGGAGGCGCGCTCGCCTTTCCGATGTGCGTCGTAGGAGTTTCCTTGGAAAAATCCGGAGACTTGTCTTCTTCTTCCGCCCGCACCGCACTGCTCGTGCGCACATTCAGCAACGCCGGCACGGCCCGCTTGTATTCGCGATCGGTAAGCTCCCAAAGCGTCCGTTGCAGCGCGTCCTGATCGTCGCCGAGCGGCAATGCTCCGGACGTCACGCCGCTCGGCCGGCTCTGCCCGTGCGTGTTATCCAGCGCGGGTTCGCCAACACGCATCGCTACGTCGGCATGCCGCCGGTGCGCCGCAAAATCCTGCAGCAGGCTGCCATATGAGCCAACCAGCACCGTGAAATCCTGATCGTAAACCGTGTAGCTGAGGTAGTAGGGAGCCTGCTCCGTTTTGGTGAGGTCACCGTCGGCGCGCGCGAGTTCCGTCTGCATGGCTTTTAGGACCACGTCGTTCGCCGTGTCTTTCGCTACCGGCTGGTCGCTCGATGACGCGAAAGCGTTAGAGCCCCCCGCAGCAGAACCCGACGAACGGTCACCAGCCGCGGCCGCGAGCGAAAAGGGTGCACAGGCCAGCTGCGCCGCCAGACCCCAGGCCGCGAGCGCGCGCGGCCATTGCGATACACCAATCGTTACCGTTGCTTTGCTTGCTTCAGAGTTGCTCATGAACGTTCGGCTCCCGGTGCCGCAGTGTCGCGGCCTACTGCGGCAAATCAGTGTGGACAGCGCAGGTGCTGTAAACGGCGAGTATGCCTGACCGTTGCTCCCGGAGCAAATGACCTAAACGAAATGGTCTCCAGATGTTAAACGCGCCCCGTTGGCAAACTCCGATGCGGAAATTTCTCTACGTCCTTTTACTTGGACGGCAGTCAACCTCAGAAGGGTTGCGTCCCCGCCAAACCTACGCGCCGAAAATCTCGCCACGTAAGAGATGCGCCCCGTTCAGAAACTCCGTGGCGGAAATCTGCTTCCGTCCTTCCAGTTTGACCCCCGTGATGCGTAACGCCCCCGCGCCACACACCACCAAAAGCAATGGGGCTTTACCAAGCATAAAATGAATGGTGCCAGGAGTGTCTCTGCGCCCTTCGTGCATTGGATCGTCGTTTCCACTCGGTTCGCCCCAAAGCTGGCAGCCCAGCCCGCGAAACGTCGTAGTCGCCCCCGGCCACGGCGCAAACCCCCGCATACGATTGAAGATCTCGCGCGCCGGTCGCCGCCAGTCAATCCGCCCGTCTTCCTTCTTCAAAATCGGCGCAACGCTAGCCTGGGCGTGATCTTGCGCCCGCGGCGTAAGCGCACCGTACTGTAGCGCGCGCAGCGTCTCGATCATCAACGGGGCCCCGGCTTCGGACATCCGCCCAGCCAATTCCGGTGCCGTTTCCGTAGGGCCGATAGCAATTTCCTTCTGCAGCAGCAGGTCCCCGGTGTCCATCCCCGCGTCGATCCGCATGGTCGTCACGCCAGTCGCCGTCTCCCCACTCACAATGGCCCAATTGATCGGTGCCGCCCCGCGGTACTTCGGCAAAAGGGAAGCATGCAGATTGATCCACCCGAGCCTCGGAATCGTCAGCAACCGCGCAGGAATAATCTGCCCATACGCAATAATCACAATCGCATCCGCTGCAATCTGTTCGAGCACCGGCTGAAATTCCGGCGCTCGAATCTTCACCGGCTGGTGTGCGGGAATGCCGCTGTCCAAAGCAATTTGCTTCACCGGAGAGAAAGTAATCTCGTTCCCGCGCCCCTGGGGCCGGTCCGGCTGCGTAATCACCGCCGCAACCTCAAACCCCGGCTCAGCAATCAGCCGCCGCAGCGACGGTACGGCAAACAGGGGCGTGCCACAAAAGATCAATCGCATGGAATGTTTCTGAAGTTGCCCGTGTAGGTGCCGGGCCGTAGCCCGGCCTGCAAGCTGTTCCGCCGCGTCAGCAGCCCCGCCGCTACCACTCGCCTTGCTTACGCATCTTCTTGATTTTCCGCCGAATCAAATCGCGCTTCAGCATGCTTAAATGTTGAATAAACAACACGCCATTTAAATGATCGATCTCATGGCAAAACGCCCGCGCCAGCAAATCTTCCCCGCGAATCTCAAAAGTTTCTCCAGTAACCGTCTGCGCGCGCACCGTCACAAACAGCGGCCGCACCACATATCCGCGAAACCCCGGAATACTCAAGCACCCTTCCTCTTCGCGCTTCTCGCCTTCTGCGTGAATAACCTCAGGATTCACCAGCACGATCTTGGCTTCCGCATTTTTCCCGGCCGTCACGTCCACCACCGCCATGCGGATGCCTTTGCCAATCTGCGGCGCCGCCAATCCCACGCCTTGAGCCGCGTACATGCTCGCAAACATGTCTTCGGCAAGCTCCGCAAGCTCCGCATCGAACTTCGTCACCGCCGCCGTATTCTTCTCGAGAATTGCGTCGCCATACTTCACGATGGGATAAATCTTGCGCGGCGGCCCAACCGGAACCGCAGCCACCGGCTTTTCAGGCAAAGCTTCCGCCGCAACTTCTGGCGCGGACGGCGACGCGTCCTGCTCATCACTAGGTGGAGCACCCACGTCGGTGCTCGTTTTAAAACGCGGCGATTTGATGGGCATAGTTGTCGAAATTCCGGCGCAGCTCGCCTAACGAGTCTCCTCCAAATTTTTGCAGAAAAGCATCTGCCAACACAAGGGCCACCATGGCCTCTGCCGCAACTCCCGCGGCCGGCACCACGCACCAGTCGGACCTTTCGTACGCCGCCTGAATTGGCAACTTGGTCACCATGTCCGCCGTACCCAGCGGTTTCTTCAGCGTAGAAATCGGCTTCAAATACCCGCGCACCACCACGTCTTCGCCGTTCGTAATCCCGCCTTCAAGACCCCCCGCGCGATTCGACGAACGCGTAAATCGCCGCGCCGCGGCATCATACGAAATCTCATCCTGCACTTCGCTGCCGTAAGATCCCGCCGCCGCCACGCCCGCGCCAATCTCCACGCCCTTCACCGCCTGAATGCTCATTACCGCCTGCGCCAGCCGCCCATCAAGCTTCTCATCCCACTGCGCGCAACTCCCCAGCCCGATCGGCACGTTATGCACCACCACTTCAAAAACTCCGCCCACCGTGTCCCCAGCTTTGTTCGCGGCGTCCACTTCGCCTTTCATACGCTCTTGCGTTTGCGCATCGACGCACCGCAGCGGCGAATCAAGATCCTTGCCAAGCGCGTAAATCTCTTGCCAGCTGGCCGCCCGCTCGAGCGTCACGCGGCCCACCTGAGTGGTGTGGCTGGCGATCTCTGTGCCCAGTTCGCGCAACAACAGCTTGGCAAACGCCCCGGCCGCCACGCGCGCCGCAGTCTCCCGCGCCGACGCCCGTTCCAGCACATACCGCGCATCGTGAAAATTAAATTTTTGCGAGCCGGCCAGGTCCGCATGCCCAGGCCGCGGCGCGACCAGTTTTTTCTCCGCAGCGGCAGACTGCGCCTCCGCCGAATCCTCCACCGGCAGAAACTTTTCCCAATTCGCCCAATCGCGATTCTCGATCCGCAACGCAATCGGCGCTCCAATCGTCTGCCCGTGCCGCACCCCAGCAAAAATATCCGCCCGGTCCTTCTCAATCTTCTGCCGACCACCCCGCCCATAGCCAAGCTGCCGCCGGTGCAACTCGTGATTGATGAACGCCACATCCACAGGCATCCCCGCGGGCAGCCCCGAGACAAACGCCAGTAGCGCCTGTCCGTGCGATTCACCAGCCGTATAAAAACGCAGCATGTGCGATCAAGCCCCGATCCTGCAGCATAGTGTCGTTGAAATTGCGATAGAGCAGTGTAGCGATGGCGGGTCCAAGAGACAAGGAAGGGCTAGGTGTAAGTCCCCAGGTCTTCCGCTCGCGCCTACAAAAAATCAGTTTGCGTCGTAAAATATTCTAAAGACAAAATCCAGCCAATCGTGATGAGCACCGCAATTTTCTGCAAGACCGGCAAAAACTCTATATGGCTCCGCGTGTAATAAACATAATTGCAGACATACAAACTCAGGAGACAGAGAACAGAAAGAACCTTAAGCAGGTGCAATCTCGACTTGAATACAAAAACGGTGACGTAAAACATGCTGACAAGGGCGAGCGTACTTGCGATCGTAATGACTTCGTCGTGATAAGGCGTCACCGCCAAGAATGCGAATAGCATCGCCCCTGCGCCACAGTATCTGATTATGTTGGCTGGACTTTTTGCAGAAATTTTCTTCGAAAATTCAATAAAGAACCAAGCCAAGCTGGCGCACAGGAACAGCATTCCAGAAATAGCCCAAGGCCTCGCGGAATTGTCCGAGCCATTCACCGCCCTCTCGCTAAAAAGATTACTGAGGTAGTTGTTCTTCCAGTCGTATCCAACCGAGTGTTGGTCAGCTTGCGACCCACCCGGATAGTGCAGAGCAGCCACTACCAGCAGTAAAAGTGAAATCCCTATTCCGAGCAAGACGGAATGTTGTCTGAGCATATACCCAATCTATTGATCAGCCGCGCTGAAGCAGTTCGC
>JBEKVU010000291.1:0-7335 GCA_049513775.1 Candidatus Acidiferrum sp. | reverse complement strand
CGAAGATGGTTTTCCCGGCGAGGAGCGGCACATCCGTTTTGAATTGAAATTGCTGGCGGATGTGGGCCTGGTGGGCTTTCCGAACGCGGGAAAATCGACGCTGATCTCGGTAATTTCCGCGGCGCGTCCGAAAATCGCAAATTATCCTTTTACTACCCTCGAGCCGAATCTCGGCGTGGTGAATGCGGATGGCAAAGAGGGCTCGCAGATCGGACGGAGCTTTGTGGTGGCCGATTTGCCAGGATTGATTGAAGGCGCGCATCTCGGTCACGGACTGGGCATTCGCTTTCTGCGGCACGTGGAACGCACGCGTTTACTGGTGCATATGATTGACACGAGCGACAGCACGGACGCCGATCCGATCGAGGCTTACGGTGTGGTGGCCGGGGAATTGTCGTCGTTCAGTTCCCTGCTGGCGGAAAAACCGGTGATCGTGGTGGCCAGCAAGCTGGACGCAACCACGGATCGCTCGCGCATGGAGGAGTTGCGCGGGTTTTGCGCGGCGCATGGCCTTGAGTTTCACGCCATCTCGGCGGCGACCGGCGAGGGCGTGCGCGAGCTGGTGCGCTCCATCGCTGATGCTTTGGACAAAATTCCCCGTGCTGCGGATTCGGCGCTGGACTTGGCGGACGAGACGGTCGAAGATATTCAAGACGCTTCACCACCCTCTCGGGAGGCGCATTGACGACCGCGCAGGCGCAGGCTCATCGCACCGCCGCAAAGCATCATCCCCGCCGTATCGCGCTTTTTGGCGGATCGTTTGACCCCGTGCACAATGGACATTTGGCGGTGGCGCGCGCGGCGGATCGCCGGTTTAATTTTGATGAAATAAATTTTATTGCCGCGAGCCGGCCGCCGCACAAGCTGAAACAGCATTTGGCTCCGTTTCCACACCGTTTTGCGATGGTTTCGCTCGCTTGCACGGAGCATCCGCATTTTGTACCGTCGCTCGCGGAGGCGGGCGAGGATTTCAGCGGCACGCAACTGCACTACTCCGTGGATACGGTGCGCTATTTTCGTCATGTGAACAACGGACACGGCGATCGGGTGTTTTTTATTATCGGTGCCGACGCGTTTCTGGACATTCCGATGTGGAAAGAATACGAAGCGCTGCTGGGCTTGTGCGACTTTATCGTGGCCAACCGCCCGGGAATCCGCGCAGAAGCGCTGCGGCTGGTGATTCCTCCGGATTTGCTGGCCGGCCCGAGCGACAAACGAGACGCGGAAGCCGATCAGCCGTCGCAGGTGGTGGCCCATTTGCGGCGCACGTCGGTGTATCTGCTCGAAAATGTCTCCAGCGAAATTTCCGCTACCGACATTCGCCGGCGCGCGAACCGCGGCCAGTCCATTCATGGACTGGTTTCCGCGCGCGTCGAGGAATATATTCTTAAACAGGGTTTATATCGATAAGGACCTATACCGTTGAAATTAGAAAACCTTCCAACAGGCGTACGGCTGGCAGTTGAGGCAGCGCAAAATAAAAAAGCAGCGGGAATCACGGTGCTGGATTTGAAAGAGCTGGGCGCGTTCACGCAATATTTCGTGATTTGCACGGGCTTTAGCACGCCGCAGGTGCAGGCGATCTGCAGCGAAATTGAGGAGCAGCTCGACCATGAATTGAAGCGCTCGCCGGAACATCGTGAAGGCCGCGGCAGCGCGGAGTGGGCGCTACTGGACTATGGCGCGTTCATCGTGCACGTGTTTGGCGAGCAGGCGCGGCGTTTTTATGACTTGGAGCGCTTGTGGCGCTCCGCTCCCAAACTAGTTTTGCCAGACGAGCCGGAAGGTCCACACGGCGGCAGCGCTTACCGCGAAATGCATTCCGCGGACGACGCCATCGCACCATGACCGTCGAGCGATTGCCGTGGGTCTCAGAAGATCCGGCATCGCTCCGCCTCTTTGAACTAGCACAAAAAGTTGCGTCCACCGCTACCACGCTGTTGATCGTGGGAGAGAGTGGCACGGGCAAAGATCATTTGGCTCGCCTGGTGCATGAAATCGGACCGCGACGCGACGCACCCTTCCTGAAAATTGATTGCGCGAGTCTTCCGCCGCATCTTGTCGAAAGCGAACTGTTTGGTCACGAGCGCGGGTCGTTTACCGGCGCCGTGGAGCGCAAGCTTGGGCGGTTGGAGATGGGCGGCGCCGGCACGATTGTGCTCGATGAAGTTGCGGCGCTTTCGCCGGAAGCGCAGGGCAAGATGCTGCGCGTGCTGCAGGAGCGCTCGTTTGAGCGGCTGGGCGGCACGGAAACGTTGCATATCACGGCACGCATCATCGCGTTGACCAACGTGGATCTTCCGGCTGCGGTAAAAAATGGCACGTTTCGCGAGGATCTATACTTCCGCTTGAACGTATTGACGCTGGCGGTTCCGGCGTTGCGCGAGCGGCGCGCGGATATTCTTCCGTTGGCGCTGCATTTGCTGAACATCGTGCGCCTGGTTCACGGCCGCGGGGAAGCGCAACTGAGCGAAGCGTCGCGGAGAATGCTGCTGGCCTACGCGTGGCCGGGAAATATTCGCGAGCTGCGGAACGCTTTAGAACGAGCCATCGTGTTTGCGCGCGGTTCAACCATGTCGCCAGAGGGAGTCTCCGCTACGGGCGGCGAGAACTTGCTTGAGCCCCGCGATTTTCCAGAGAATATTCGTGCCGCCGCGAGTGGCGCGGCGAATTTCGGGGCGGAATTGCTGTCGCTCGAAGAAATCGAACGCAACGCGATCGCCGCAACGCTGGAAGCCACCCGTTACCAGATTACGCGATCATCCAAGATTTTGGGCATCAGCCGCAAGACGCTGCTCGAGAAACGCAAGAAATACGGCTTGAAATGAATTTCACCGTAGGTGGAGAGCCGTGGGGTGCTTTGGCTGGTACAGGCCGATACTGCCGCCGCCCGGGAGCGGGATTTTGGTAATCGAACCCCAGCGCGCTTCCTGCACCTCAGAGCACGTAACACCTTTCTTTGTAAGCCAAGCAATCTCGCCTGGCAGATCGTCGCACATCAGATAGAGCTCGTGGGCTGCCTGGTCATTTGACGGGTGAATTGCGGCCTCCGCCGGGGGCAGCGCGAAAATCAGCCAGCCATGGCCGGCGTCGACGGATTGGAATCCTAGGACCTCGCGAAAAAACGCGCGATCGGCTTCGGCGTTTTTGCTGTAGACAATCATGTGAGCACCGGAAATCATCGATTCCTCCTTGAAAATATTCGTGAGGCGGCGAGGCAGCCTGGCTGTGGTCTAAACTAGTGGCCTATGCGCATCTGCCTGCTCATGCTGGGCAAAACCCGGCGCCCGGAACTGCGAGCGATTCTGGACGAATACGTTAAACGCATTCACCATCACGCGGCAACCGAAGTTCTTGAGGTACGCAACCCACAAGCCACGTTGAAAAGACTCGACGCCGACCGCGCCGCGACCGTGGTCTTGCTGGATGCGGCAGGAAAGAATTTGGATTCGGCAAATTTCGCCAAGTGGCTCGCGGAACATCGCGATCGCGGGCTGCGCGAATTAATTTTTCTGTGCGGCGATGCGGACGGGTTTCCGGACGAACTGCGCAAACGCGCGCAGCAGACACTCTCGCTCAGCGCCATGACGTTCTCTCACGAACTGGCACGCGTGATGCTGGCCGAGCAACTCTATCGCGCCTTCGCGATACTTTCCGGCAGCCCCTATCCCAAATAGCGCGGCTGGTGTACAAACGTAGGCACCATGTCTATTCGCATTTCAGCAGATGAGAAGCAACCTGCGGCTTCGATTGAAATCCCACTGGCCAAGCCACTGCCGGATTACGACCTTGAGCAACTGGAGCAACCGACGCCGCGCGACGTCGACGCTGTGCTCGTGTCGCAGGGCTTTCGCGATTTAGTGGATGACGCGCGGGGGGTGCTGCTCGATCTGCTGGCCCATCCGCCGCGCACCGAACACGGCCTTGAAAACGCTCATCTCGATTTCACGCACCAGTCACCGCCGGTGCTGGAACTTGCGCAGCTTACCGGCGCAATCTGTCCGGGCGACGACAATGTCTATCGCCCGGGCCTGTGGATCGTGCTGCGCGATCCGCAGGCGCAGGCGCATACCGCGCTCCCGCACATCACACAAGAGCGCGTCGCCGCGATTGCCAAGGAATTTGTGAAACGGCTGCAACTGGCTTGATCGCTCAGTGCAGGTGAATCGCGCGCCGAACTTGACGTTTTGATTCCGACTCCCCACACTGAATTGCTTTGATCGCGCCCGGAAGAAATTGTGAAGGTCAACGAATATGCCAGAAGAAAAGGGGCTGCTCATTGTTTACACCGGGCCGGGCAAGGGGAAAACGACGTGCGCGCTGGGCACGGCGTTTCGCGCGGTGGGACAAGGCTTGCGCGTGTTGATGGTGCAGTTCATTAAAGGCTCGTGGCATTACGGCGAACTCGACGCGGCTAAAATGCTGGGTGACGATAAATTTGAGATTCGGCCGATGGGGCGCGGATTTGTCAAAATTGGCGGCGCGGAAACCGATCCTGCGGATATCAAGCTGGCCGAGGAATGCTGGCAGGCGGGGCGCGACGCGATTTATGGCGGTAAATACGACTTGGTGGTACTCGATGAAATCAACTACACCATCAGCTATCGCATGCTCGATGCGGATGTGGTCGCCGAAGCGCTGAGGAATCGTCCAGAGCGTGTACACGTGATTTGCACGGGGCGCAACGCGCACGCGAAGGTTACCGAGATTGCGGACCTGGTGACGGAGATGCGCGAGGTGAAACACCCGTACACGAAGGGTATACTGGCTCAACGGGGGATCGATTACTAAGTGCGGGCTGTAATCGATTGAAGGACGCTACACACATCTATGGCTTGGTTTAAGCGCGAGAAAAAATCGATTGAGCAAACCACCGCGCCCGAGGATCGGCGGGTACGCACCGAAGGCCTTTGGGTAAAGTGCGAGTCCTGCGGGACGATCATTTTTCGCAAGGATCTTGAAGAGAATCTGTTTGTTTGCCCCAAGTGCCAGTTTCACTTCAAGATGTCCGCGACGCAACGGCTCGAAATGCTGCTCGACGGACGATGGACGGAGCACGATGCAGGGATGACGTCGACGGATCCGCTGAAATTTGTGGACTTGAAGCCGTATGCAAAACGCATTAAAGAAGCACAGAAGAAATTAGGCCTCAACGACGCGGTAATCACCGCCGAAGGGCAGCTAAGTGGGCGGCCGGTGGTGCTGTGCGCCATGGAATTTGGATTTATCGGTGGCTCGATGGGCGCGGTGGTGGGCGAAAAAGTGACGCGCGGCATCGAACTGGCGATGGAGACGCGGCAACCATTTATCGCCGTATCCTGCTCCGCCGGTGCGCGCATGATGGAAGGGGCGATCAGCCTGATGCAAATGGCGAAAATCTCCGCGGCGCTGGCGCGTTTTGATGAGGCCAAGCTGCCCTTCATTTCTTTGTTGACGGATCCCACCACCGGCGGAGTGACGGCTAGCTTCGCTATGCTGGGCGACTTAAACATTGCCGAACCGGGCGCGCTGATCGGGTTTGCCGGGCCGCGCGTGATCGAACAGACCATTCGCCAGAAATTGCCCGAAGGATTTCAGCGCAGCGAATTTCTGCTGGAGCGCGGATTCCTGGATGCCATTGTGCCGCGCAAAGAATTGAAAGCATTTATCGCCAATTCGTTGGATCTGTTAATGACGTGATGCGCGCGGTTGTTTTCAATTTTTCTTTTGCTCGCCTCTCCAACTGAAAACGTCTCTGTCGATGAACTACGAAGCCGCGGTCCAATATCTGTTGTCTCTCGGTCGCGAGCTGGCCTAGACAACATTCGCACGCTGGCAGAGCGGCTTGACCATCCAGAACGCGCGTATCCCAGTGCACACATCGCGGGAACCAATGGCAAGGGATCGACCGCGGCATTTCTGGAATCGATTCTGCGGCGCGCGGGTTTTCGCACCGGATTAAATACTTCGCCGCACCTGGCGAAAATCAACGAACGCATACGCGTAAATGGCCAGGACATCAGTGACGAACAATTCGCGGCGGTGCTGACACATATTCACGAACTGATCGAACACCTCCTGGCGGACGGCGAGTTGCGCGCGCATCCGACGTATTTTGAATGCGTAACGGCCATGGCATTCGCTTTCTTTGCCGCCGAGCGCGTGGAGTTCGGAATTTTTGAGGTTGGTTTGGGCGGCCGGCTGGATGCCACGAATATTCTCATGCCGGAGCTCACGATTCTTACGCGCATCGATTTCGATCACGAGAATTTTTTGGGCCACTCGCTGGAAGAGATTGCCGGCGAGAAAGCTGGCATCCTGAAGCGCGGCGTACCTGTGGTGGTAGCTGCGGAGCAGCGGGCCGAAGCGCTTCGCGTGATTGTGAATCGCGCAAAGGAGTTGGATTGCCCGATTGTGGATACGGCCACCGCGTATCGCGTAAGCGATATCTCCGTCGAGGACGGCTGCGTGCGCGCAAGAGTTACCGAGGTGGCTTCCGGCTGGTCCGTGGAGCATGCCCTGCGGCTTCCCGGGCGATTTCAAGTACACAACGCCGTAAACGCGTTGGCCGCCGCGCGGCTGCTGGTCGCGAGGGGCTTACTTATTTCGGACGACGCGATCGGGCGCGGAATCGCCGACGCAGTATGGCCGGGGCGCGCCGAAAAACTGCATTCGACGCCGGACATTTATCTTGACGGGGCCCACAACCCGTCGGCGGCGCGAGAATTGGCGGCTTTCTTGACGGAGAATTTTGCCGGAAGAAATATTCGGCTGCTTTTTGGGGCCATGCGCGATAAGGCCGTAGATGAAATTGCCGGGATACTTTTTCCGCTAGCTACGGAGGTCGTTTTCACGGAGCCGCGCAACCCCCGAGCGATCTCTGCGCCGCAATTGGCGGAGATTTCGGCGCATTATGCGGTGCTTTATTACCGGATCGCTTTATTTGGTCGGGCAACTGCGAGAGGCGTGGAAAAATCGCGTGAAAATCGGCGACTGAGAATAGAATTGGGCGTTGGTGCCATGTAGTTGCGGTGCAAGAACGGGCACGGCATGCCCCTACGGAGATGCGTTGGCTGCAAAAAAATTGGCGACAAAAACTTTCGGGCGCACGACCAAGGCTTCAGCCAGCAAGCCACTGGTGGGCATCATCATGGGCTCGACGTCCGATTGGGAGACCATGGAACACGCCGCGCTCACTTTGGGATCACTCGGCGTCCCTCACGAAACGCGCGTAGTCTCCGCACATCGTACGCCCGATTTGCTTTTTTCCTACGCGGGCGCAGCGGAATCGCGCGGCATCGAGGTGTTGATCGCCGGCGCGGGTGGCGCCGCGCATCTTCCCGGGATGACGGCGGC
>JBEKVU010000290.1:0-5805 GCA_049513775.1 Candidatus Acidiferrum sp. | reverse complement strand
GCCTTCAGAAATCTCCACGCCGGCATCCACATCCCCGTCAAACCGGATGCGGTCCCCGGTCTCTTCTAGAG
This sequence comes from Candidatus Acidiferrum sp., assembly GCA_049513775.1. Taxonomy (GTDB): domain Bacteria; phylum Acidobacteriota; class Terriglobia; order Acidiferrales; family UBA7541; genus Acidiferrum. The sequence continues at coordinate 5,734 of JBEKVU010000290.1, read as the reverse complement.
AGCGAAACGTCTTGGGCTTCCCTACGTCATGCAGCAAGACGCCCCAGGCCAGCGTCGGCGGCGATCCTGCCGGCAGCCCCTCGAGCATCAGCATTGTATGTGTCCACACGTCGCCTTCGGGATGGTATTGTGGCGGTTGTTCCACGCCATGCAAGGCAGAAATTTCCGGCAGCACTTGGCGGAGCAGCCAGGCGTTGTCGAGTATCTCAAACGCCGCACGCGCCGCGCCTTCCGTGAGCATCTTAGTTAGCTCTTCACGAATCCGCTCCGCGGAGACCTGCTGCACCTCGGCCACATTTTTCCTGATGGCGTGAAATGTTTGCGCTTCGATCGCGAAGGCAAATCGCGCGGCAAACCGCACCGCGCGCAGCATGCGCAATTTATCTTCGGTAAAGCGCCGCTCGGGTTCGCCAATCGCGCGAATGATTTCTGCGCGTAAATCCGCCTGGCCGCCAACGTAGTCCAGCACTTCGCCGGTGTCGTGCCGCATCAGCAAGCCGTTAATCGTGAAATCGCGCCGCTGCACATCCTCCTGCGCCGTTTTTGAATACACCACCGCGTCCGGATGCCGCCCATCGGAATAACTCACGTCCGCGCGGAAGGTCGCCACTTCCACCTTCATTCCCTCCTGCGGCACCAGAATCACGCCAAACTGCGCTCCCACGCCTACGCCTTCCGGGAAAAGCTCCAGCACTTGTTGCGGCGTCGCGTCGGTAGTGACGTCGTAATCGGCCGGCTCCCGCCCCAACAGCAGATCCCGCACACACCCGCCGACCAGCAGCGCTTGATAGTGATGCCGCAGCAACTCCTCACAAACCGAATTAGCCAGCTCGCGCGGTGTCACGCCCCAATTATGCGGCAATGCTCGCGCAGCGAAGAGTCTTTTCTGGGGGGGCGCAACGGGCGCATTGGTCAAAAGGAATTAGGTTTTCACTGGCAGGATACTAAGACCCTTCAGCGGGTCGTTCTAAAAATCAAACAAGTAATATCATCCGACTGCCGCGTAGCCCCTACGAAGCCATCCACGCCTTGCATTAGTATGCGCAAAGTTTCTGCCGCGCTCACCTGAGGAAGCTGCCGGACCGCGGCCATCCACCGGTCGTTGCCAAATTCCTCGCCCGCCCCGTTGAACGCTTCCACCACGCCATCGGTATACAAAATCAGCGCATCGCCCGGCTCAATCTGAATCGTCGCGCTATCGAATTCCGCCGTAGCCTCAATGCCCAGCGGCAATCCGCCGGCTTCCAGTTTTTCCAGCGTGCCATTGCTACGTCGCAGAATTGGCGGATTGTGTCCGGCGTTCACGTACGTCATGCGCCGCGTGGCCACATGGTATTCCGCGATCAGCGCGGTTGTGAATCTTCGCCCGTCCAGGCTGTGCGCGCACGCGTAGCGATTCAGCCGCAGCACCAGCTCACCAAGCGGCGTCTGTTCCCCCGCAATGGTACGCAGACTCGCTTGCAGCGTAGCCATCAGCAGCGCCGCGGGAACGCTTTTCCCGGCCACGTCCGCAATCACCACCATCAACTTATCCCGCTTCTCTCCAGGATAAAACGCATCGTAATAATCGCCGGCCACGGAATTCTGCGGCCGCGTGGCAAACGCAATATCGGCTCCCGAAACCTGCGGAGGCTGCGCGGGCACTAGCCAGCTTTGAATTTCGCGCGCGATTTCCAGATCGCGCTTCATGGTCACTTTGTCGGCGAGTTCAAGCGACAACAGCAAAAGCAGCAGCGCTGCGGAAGCCGCCTCAAGATTAAAATCGAAATCGAAAGCACGCTCCAGGTGAACTTTGGGTCCGGAAATCAGCAGGAATACCAGGCTCAAAAACAGCAGCACGCGCCGCGCGGGAGAAAGTTTTAAGATCAGCGCCCAGAAAAACTGCCTGGCCACGTGGAACGGACGCCGCCATCTGGGCATGGAATTGATTTGGTCCCAGTCCACATCCTTGCCATAAAAACCGTAACTGGAGCGGGCATCGGCGGTGAATTGAGACCACAGGTCGTCGATTCGGCTGCCTTCGCTCAGGCGAAACCAGAAGTTCCGCGTCTTGGCGAAGCGCGGACGCGCTCGCGTTTGATAGCCGGGTGCTTCAGGAGGGGCGCTCACGAGAAAAGTATAGGCTATTTCGCGGACCGGCCGCGCACGTAGAATGCGCTATCGGCTCTAGCGGTAAAGCGATGCGCATCGATTCGATTTCCTGTAGCGCAGGGGCGACGGCTCTTGAGCCCTGCGGTTGTTGCCCCGCCTCAACGCTCTCCGTCGTCGTCTTTCTCCCTGTTGTCGTCTTTATTGTCTTTTCGCTCTTCCTTACGCAGCGATCCGCCAAACTGCACCGCGCCAAATCCGAAACGATCGCGCAAACGGTCCGTGGCCTGCGTCAGCTTTTCCAGTTTGCCGCGCCGCTCCGGATCGAGCAGATCGAGTTGTTCGCCGGGGTGCGTCAAGTTGCTCAGGCTCACGCCGAGCAGCCGCACTTTTCGTTTGCGATTGCGGTGCTCGTCAAAGAGCTGCAGAAACACTGCGGAGATGTCGGCATCGAGTTGCACGGCCTCCGGCAAGGTTTTCGAGCGCGTGTAGGTATCGAAGCCGATGTAGCGGATGGTCAGCGTCAGCGTGCGCGCGGAAAGTCCGGATTCGCGTAAGCGCTTGCAGGCTTTTTGTGAAAGGTGGCTCAGGGTTGCGGTCATTACGTTTTCATCGAGCGTGTCTTCGCCAAACGTGTGATTCTGCGAAATGGATTTTGCTTCCGCGTCCACCAGGAATTCGTAAGAATCGCCGCCCCGCGCTTTGCGGAACAACCCATGGCCCCACCGGCCGAAGATTTTTTCGAGCCGTTCCAGAGGCTCGCGCGCAATCTGTTCCACCGTCTCAATGCCGAGAGCCCGTAAGGCGCGCTCGGTGACCTTGCCGATGCCGGGAATCTTTCTCACCGGAAGCGGCGCTAGAAAGCTTTCTTCACGACCGGGCGCCACCCACACCAGCCCGCGTGGCTTCGCTTGATCGGAAGCCACTTTCGCTACTAGCCGTGTGGTTGCCAGCCCGCCGGAGCAGGGTAATCCGGTTTGTTTTGTGACGTGCCGCAGCAATTTATCGGCGGCGGCAAACGGCGGTCCGTGCAAACGCTGTGTGCCGGAAAGATCGAGATATGCCTCGTCGATGGAAACCATCTCTACGACCGGCGTGAAACCGCGCAGGATGGTGGCCACGCGATCGCTCCACTGCGTGTACTTGTGATGGTGGCCATCGAGAAAAATCGCGTGCGGGCAAAGTTTGCCCGCGGTGCGCAACGGCATCGCCGACTGAATGCCATACTTCCGCGCTTCGTAACTAGCGGCGGTAACCACGCCGCGCTGATCCGGCCGCCCGCCGACAACCACCGGCTTTCCACGCAATTCCGGTCGTTCGAGCAACTCCACCGAAACAAAAAACGCATCCATGTCAACGTGCAAAATCGACGCGACCGCCGCGGGATCGATGGCCTCCATCGGTCCATGTTTCGCCCGAAATCGCGCCAGATCCGGCATGCGCACAGGTTACGCTGAAGGATTTTGCGCTACAACCCGGTTCTGAGTGGCTTTTTGATGGCCCTCGCGACAGCGATTCTAGCGGTTGCCGTCTTCGATTGCGAATCGTTCCGTGCGTTCCTCGCGGTAGAGTTTGCTTTTCCGATGCATGTCTCGGAGGACCTTCGGTCGAGTCCTTTACCGCGTGCATCTCGCCCGAGAGCTTCAAATGCCGCGCGCGCTCTTTTGATCCTATGGGCTGCGCTTCTGGACTCTGGCGCGTCGTTTACGGAGCGTCAGCTTGGTGTGGATGCGTTTGCTGGATGCTGCCCCTTTTTTTGTCTTGGATGCTCTGGCCCGGGCGACGCTCCTCGTCTCTGTAGCCGCACTTCGCTTGTGCATCGATCTTAAAGCTCCTTGCAAGATGCGCTCAACTGCGTTCGGCGGCGATGATGCGCGGGATGCCGGCCAGGTCGTTGGTGACGCTGACGTAGGACCATGCGGGCTCGGCGAGGAGTGGTTGCACGGCGGCGAGGCTGTTGTGGCCGAGTTCGAGGACGAGCAGGCCGCCAGATTGGAGATGGGCTGCCGACTGCGCGATCAGCTCGCCGTAAAGTTCGTAACCTTCTTCGCCGCCGTAGAGCGCTTCAGGTGGTTCGTGGTCGCGGACCTCGCGTTCAAGTGAGGCCGACTCGCGGCGGCCGACGTATGGAGGATTGCTAACGATCGCGTCGAAGAAGACTGGGTCGCGGTTGCCAGCTTTGGCGTTGGCGAGCAGATTGTTGTGCGCGAATTCGATGCGGTGGGACAGGTTGTGGCGGGCCGCGTTGCGCTGGGCAAGGGCCAGCGCGGCTTGCGAAATATCGCTCGCGTAGAAATTTGCTTCCGGCAATTCCTTGGCTAGCGCGACGGCGATGCAGCCGGAGCCCGTGCCGACGTCGGCGAGGAACATTCCGGCACCGCCGGTGGTTTGCGGCCGGCCGGCGCGAACCTCGCGCAACCCTAAACGATCCAGTGTTACTTCGATGAGGTGTTCGGTTTCCGGACGCGGAATCAGTACGTCGGAATTTACTTCAAATTCGAGGCCCCAGAATTCCTGGTGACCGGTGAGGTGCTGCACCGGTTCGCCGGCTACGCGGCGCGCAAGCAGCGACAGAAAGTGGTCTTGCTGCTCTGTCGCAACAGGTGCTTCCGGATGCGCATAGAGCCATGCGCGCTCCTTGCCGATGGCCTGCAGCAAGAGAAGCTCTGCGGCCAGAGTGTACGCCTGAACGTTGGCGTCACGGAGTTGGGCGATGCCGAGTTTTAAGGCGTCACGGATTTGCATGATTCGCCGCTTAAGAGTTGCTGGTGGAAATTCAGAGTCGTGCTGCTGTTGCAGAAAGCAGATCCCCCGCTGCGCTCGCCATGACGGTTTGTTAGGCGTGCGCTTGGTTTGTTACTCATGCGCCCGAAAAACTACGCGCCGGCTAATTCGGCCTCGAGGCGTTCCGCTTCGTAGTGCGAGACGAGTCCATCGACGAGCGGCGGAAGTTTGCCTTCCATCACGTCGCCGAGATTGTGCAGCGTCAGGCCGATGCGATGATCGGTGACGCGATTTTGCGGGAAATTGTAGGTGCGGATTTTTTCCGAGCGGTCGCCGGTCTTGATTTGTCCGCGGCGTTCCGCGCCGAGCGCGGCTTGTTGTTTCTCGAGTTCCATTTCGTACAAGCGGGCGCGGAGAACACGCATGGCTTTGGCGCGATTCTTGATTTGCGATTTTTCGTCCTGCTGCGAAACCACCAAGCCGCTGGGAATGTGCGTGATGCGCACGGCGGAGTAGGTGGTGTTGACGGATTGGCCGCCGGGACCGGAAGAGCAGAACGTATCGACGCGCAAATCCTTGGCTTCGATCTTGATGTCGATGTCGTCGGCTTCTGGCAGGACTGCTACCGTCGCGGCGGAGGTGTGAATGCGGCCTTGCGTTTCCGTGGCGGGAACGCGCTGCACGCGGTGCACGCCGCTTTCGTACTTCAATTTGGAATAGACTTTGTTGCCGCTGATGGCCGCCACGATTTCCTTTACGCCGCCGAGTGATGACGGCGAACTTTCGAGCACTTCCACCTTCCAGCCCTGCGTTTCCGCGTAACGCGAATACATGCGGAAGAGTTCGGCGGCAAACAGCGCGGCTTCGTCGCCGCCGGTGCCGGCGCGGATTTCTACGATGACGCTTTTCTCGTCGTTGGGAT
>JBEKVU010000289.1:0-11195 GCA_049513775.1 Candidatus Acidiferrum sp. | reverse complement strand
TATCAAAGATGCTGGCCGCCAGCGACAACCACGCTTCTTGAAAGCCCCAGAAATTGCCGAGGCCTCGCCGCACCCACGCGTAATATCCGCCCTCAGAAGGCAGCGCGCTCGAGAGCTCGCCAATCATGAACGCGGTCGGCAAACACCACAGCACCGGCAAAAAGAGCAGCACCAGAATGCCGTGCCCATATCCCGCGCCGGAGACCACTTCCTCCGTGCCATACGTGCCGCCAGACACCATGAAAAATGTCGCCGCGACAAGCGGCCACAGTGTCATCTTAGCGACTCTGGTTTTTGTGCTGGATATCGTGCGGGAAGGTAGCTGGGCTGGCAGTGATAACGTGCTCAATTTTTACGCTCGTCCTCCTCAAACGACGTTCGTTTTTTCCTCAAAACGAATTCGCATTTTCAGAATACAAGTTCTGCACCTGCACGCAAGAAAATAATGCACCGGTACGATATTTTTTTTCTCTCGTACCCGTACTTAAGTTTTCCGCCGCGGTTCGGGAAAACGCGTCCGGCAACGCACGCCCTGCGGAACCAACAATTGAACCGCAATCGCCCGGCCACTGTTGGCGAATCCAGGTAAAATTTTGTTACCGCTTCCGAGCATAAAACTTTACAACTCCCCGCTAGAACTGCCCTCTCGGAAACTCCATCATCGCTAACGGTCCGTCGCGAGACGTGAATTCCCAGCGCGGGCCGAAACACGGTCCTTACTTCTCGCATAAGACCGGCAAGTTTTTCAGCAAGCGAAGCAATCCGCGTTTCCCGGTGCATCCGCAAGATGCTCGTCCAGGATTTCCAGAGATTCTTCGTGGGCAAACTCTGATTGGAGGAACTTGAAAATGAAGCACTTGGCATCGACAACTCTTAAGCTCGCTGTTGCGCTCGCCGCCGTTTCGGCGTTTTATCCCGGTATCGTTTCCGCGCAGCATTACGCGCAGACCAACCTGGTGGCTGACACCGTGGGCGCCGCAGCAGTGCAGGACCCCAATCTGGTCAATCCCTGGGGTCTGACCCGCAGCTCCACCGGCCCTTGGTGGGTCTCCGACAATAACTCTGGCGTCTCCACGCTCTACACGGGCGCAGGCGCGATCATTCCCATCAACGGGAATGGCATCGTCACCATTCCGGCGCCGAAGAACGCCCCAGCAGGCTTTGTTGCCGCACCCACGGGCATCGTCTTCAACAGCAGCACCAGCTTTGTGCTGCCCGCGCCGAACAGCAAACCGGCCGACTTTATCTTCGTCACCGAAGACGGCACCATCTCCGGTTGGAACGGCGGTCCCTCGGCCGTCCTCGCCGTGGACAACAATGAGAACGGCTCGGCCAACGGCGCAGTCTATAAGGGCGCTACATCCGCCGACCTCGACGGTGTGAAATACCTGTACGTGACCAATTTCCGCTCCGGCCGCGTGGAGGTCTACGATACGAACTTCCATCCCGTGAAATTGTCCGGCGACGCCTTCGATCCGAATCGAGGGGTTGGTTTCGACGGCGAAGAGTTTCGCGAGGGCCACGTCCCGCAAGGATTCGCGCCCTTCAACATCCAGAACATCGGCGGCAGCCTGTTTGTTACCTACGCCAAGCAAGACGCCTCGCGCCATGACAATGAGTTCGGAGCAGGCGAAGGCTACGTTGAAATCTTCACGCCCGGCGGCAAACACATTGGCCATCTCGAACACGGCACGTGGTTTAACGCTCCCTGGGGCGTGGTCTGGACGCCGCGCGATTTCGGGGTCTTCAGCAATACCATCCTGGTGGGCAACTTCGGCGGCGGTCAGATCGCAGCCTTCAACGGGTTCACCTACAAGTTCATCGGTTTCGTGCAGAATCCCGATAGCTCGGTTCTAGCCATCCCTGGCCTCTGGTCGTTGACCTTTGGCAACGGCGCCAGCGCCGGCCCGTCCACCACACTCTTTTTCAGCGCTGGCCCGGATAAGGAATCGCACGGGCTCTTCGGCACACTTACTCCTGTCGCGTCTGAAAACGATGGCAGCGTCGAGTAGTTGAGGCCGGAGCAAGACTTCCACCAAAAAAAACAGGCAGCCACTAACGCAGAAGACGGCCGGAAATCACCCTCCGGCCGTCTTTTTATTGCGTGAGGAATGCACGGGACGCCAATGTGGACTGATGGCGACCGCCCGCCGGCCCGCAAGCGATGAGCAATCGAGCTTGGGAATTGCTACATTGAGCGCAGGATCTCACATGGAGCCCACCAGCCCTCGTCCCGCGTGGAAAACGCTCTTGGCCTTCGCGATTATTTACTTCGTGTGGGGCTCCACATTTCTGGCCATCCGCGTTGGCGTGCGCGAGGTTCCGCCATTTCTTTTGGCGGCCATGCGGTTCTTCATCGCAGGTATCGTTCTTTACGGCTGGACGCTCGCGCGAGGCGAGCGTTCACCAAGCGCTCGGCAGTGGGCCTCGGTATCTTTGCTCGCCCTGCTGATCTTCGTTGGCGACTACGGCTTGCTGTTCTGGGCCGAACAGAGGGTGCCATCCGGTCTCGCCGCAGTGATGCTGGCCACCATTCCGGCATTTATGGCGCTTTCGGAAATCATCCTCCTGGGGACGCAGAAGCTCACCGTTCGCTTGGCTTTCGCCCTGTTGGTTGGTCTAGGAGGAGTCGCCACTCTCGTGAGCCGCTCGCTCAATCTCGGCGGCATGCCGATCGATCGTCTGGGTGCCGTGGCCCTGGTGATCGCGGCCGTGAGTTGGTCGGTCGCGTCGGCGTTCGCGCGCAAGTTCTCGCTGCCGGATTCCAAGGTACTAAGCTCGGGAACACAGATGCTGGTTGGCGGCATTTTTCTGGCTTGCGCATCGTTGGTGCTGGGTGAGTATCACGATTTTCATCCGTCAAGCGTTTCGCGTGATGCGTGGCTCGCATTGCTCTATCTGATCGTCGCCGGCTCAATCATCGCATTTACGGCCTATGTGTGGCTGCTGCACTACGAATCGCCGACAAAGGTGGGCACCTATGCCTACGTCAACCCGCTGGTTGCCGTGGTACTGGGATATTTTTTCGGTGGCGAAGGCCTGAGCTCACGCACCATTCTGGGGACGCTGTGCGTTTTGATCAGCGTGGTGCTAATCACTACCACGCCCGCGAGAAAGCCTGCGAATGCCTCCGCCTGAGCGATATGCCAAGCTGCTTCCCCGCTTGCAATTCTCATGCTTACTGCACGGTGACCATGACGGAGACGGAGTGCGCGTCGCTTCCGGAGGTCGCGGTGATGGTGACCTGACTGGTGCCTGCCGGAGTGCCCATGCCGGAGTGCGAGGATCCGCTGCAGGCAGCCATGAATCCCACGGAGATTGCTATCAACAGCACCGCCAAGGCGAGTCGACGGGATTGATCGCCCGCCCCTCCCAGCCAAAGCAATAGGCAGAAGATAGCCGCGAAACCGCTCACCGTAATGCCTGTCCAGCGGCCGCCGTTTGATGGTTTCACGCCCTCAAATCGTATGGCCGACCTTCGCGCGGTGGTGGATATCTGTGCGGCTGTGGTTTCCGCATGTTTGCCGTCCAGCGTGACCATAGCGGGTAGGAAGGCACACGCGGTGCCGACTGGAAGGCCGCTGCAAGCGAATGATACTGTCTGCGTCGAACCACCGACGGGGGTGACGGTAATGCCCACCACTCCAGACTGCCCGGCCACAATCGTCACGGCCCCCGGGCTTGCTGAGACGCTGAAATCGGCGCTGCCGCTCGCATTGACCGTTTGCGTGAGTGCCGATGAAGTGCTAGTCGCATAGTTGACATCGCCACCGTATTGCGCGGTGATGGAATGTCCGCCCGCGGTGAGCGTCGAGGTCGCAAAGGTCGCTACCCCTCCGGCGCCGACGTTTCCCATTCCGATCGAAGTTGCACCATCAAAGAAAGTGACAGCACCCGTGATGGTTCCGGGGGTCGTGGAAGTGATCGTTGCTGTAAAGCTTACGCTCGCTCCAACAGTCGACGGGTTTAGAGACGAAGCTAGCGCCGCGATCGTGGCCGCCTTCGCTGCGGCGTTCACCACCTGCGAAAGCGTCGATGAAGTGCTGGTCGCAAAGTTCGAATCCCCGCTGTACTTGGCGGTGATCGAGTGCGTACCCTGCGTCAGCGAAGTGGTCGCATAGGTCGCCATGCCGCCGCTAATAGTGACGGCAGCTCCAAGCTGTGTGGCGCCATCGAAGAAGCTAATCGTTCCGGTCAGCGTGCCCGCCGCGGCCGAGGTCGCCGTAGCAGTGAACGTTACGTTCTGGCCCACCGTCGAAGGATTCGCCGCCGACGTCACCGCCGTAGAAGTCGTGGCCTTGGTCGCCGAATCGACCACCTGTGAAACAGCCGACGACGTGCTGGTCGCAAAGTTGGCATCGCCGCTGTACTTGGCGGCGATGGAATGGGTCCCTTGGGTGAGCGTTGTGGTCGAGAACGTGGCCATGCCGCCGCTGATGGTCACAGCGCTGCCCAATTGCGTTGCGCCATCAAAGAAGCTAATCGTTCCCGTGAGTGTGCCCGCCGTGGTCGAGGTCGCTGTCGCGATAAACGTTACGTTTTGTCCGACCGTTGATGGGTTCACCGACGAAGTTAGCGTCGTAGAAGTCGCGGCTTTCGCCGTGGCATTCACGGTTTGCGTCAGCGCAGGCGATGTGCTCGTCGCGTAATTCGAGTCCCCGCCGTATTGTGCAGTGATCGAGTGCGCACTCTGGGTTAGCGCCGACGTGACAAATGTCGCGAGGCCTCCGCTCAATGTGCCCATTCCGATTTGTGTGGCCCCGTCAAAGAACGCGACTGTTCCGGTGATCGTTCCGGCCGTCGATGAAGTCACGGTAGCCGTAAACGTTACCGACTGCCCCACGGTGGAAGGATTTAGAGACGATGTCACCGCTGTGCTCGTGGCCGCCAACGTCGCGGCGTTAATTTCTTCTACCACCTGCGAGGAAGTGCTCTGCCCGAAGGTGGCATTGCCGCCGTATTGCGCGGTGATGTTGTGGGATCCTTGCGTCAGCGCGGACGTAGAGAATGTCGCCTTGCCTCCGCTCAGCGTGCCCATCCCGAGCTGTGTTGCGCCATCAAAGAACGTTACAGAACCCGTAATCGTTCCCGCCGTCGTCGAGGTCACCGTCGCTGTGAACGTGACGCTGGCACCCTTCGTCGCAGGATTGCTTGAGGATGTCAGCGTGGTAGTGGTGCTCGCCGTTCCCGCGGCGTTCACCACTTGCGAGAGCGCCGGCGAGGTGCTCATCGCGAACACCGGACCTCCGTTGTACCGCGCGGTGATGGCGTGCGTTCCCTGCGCCAGCGTCGTGATCGCCAGCACCGCTTGGCCGCCGCTGATCGTTACCGGGTTGCTGATCTGCGATGCGCCATCGAAAAATGTCACACTGCCCGTGATGGTCCCCGCCGCAGTGGAGGTCGTGGTCGCCGTAAACGTCACGCTTTGCCCGACGGTCGAAGGATTCTGCGAGGAGGCTACTGTCGTGGTGGTGGCCGCCGCCACCGTCTGCAAAGTACCCGACGAAGTCTCCGGCGCGTACGTAGCGTCACCGGTATACATGACGAAGATCGAGTGAGTACCTTGGGAGAGCGTCGATGTGGTAACCGAGGCCTTGCCTTGAGCATTCAAAGTCACCGGCGCGGCGATCTCCGCTGGTCCGCTTAGCGCATCGAGAAACGAGATCGTACCCGTTGGCGTTGGCCCCCCTGCTTGCGTGGGTGTTACGGTCACTGTGAATGTCACGGCCTGCCCGGCGGTCGAGGGATTCGGTTGCCGCCGTCGCCATCCCGGTGACTCCAATGCTCTGCGGGCTGCCCGGCGCCGAAGTGGTCACGAACACCTCCCCGCCCGAGGCGAATCCGGGATTGACGTCCCCGGTGGGCGCGAACTTCACGCTGATGGCGCACGAAGCTCCGGCCGCCAACGTTCCAGGGCAATTGCTCGTAGCGGCAAAGTTCTCCGACGGTTGTACTCCGCTGTACGCGAACGACGCACTGCCGGCGTTCGATAGCGTCACCGTCTGCGGCGCGCTAACCGTTCCGATTGCCTGATTCCCAAATGTAAGACTCGTCGGTGACAACGAGGCTGATGGGCCGGTTACGCCCACCCCGTTTAGACCCACGGCAAAATTTCCGCCCGCGGCATTTCCTGCGAAGGTGAGCGTCCCGCTACCCGGCCCCGCAACTGTGGGCGCAAACTTCACCGTGAATGTGCAGGATGCTCCCGCCGCCAGGGTGGCGCCGCACGTGGTCGTTTGCGTGAACGGTCCGGTCACGGCAAAGTTCGAGATGTTCAGCACGCCGTTCCCCGGATTCTTCACGGTTACGGTTTGCCCGGCGCTCGTGCTGCCGACGTTCTGGCTGGCAAAGTTCAACACTGGTGGCGTCACACTGGCTTGCGGTTCGACCAACCCGGTTCCGGTAAAATTCACTGTGAACACTTGACCGCCCGGCGCATTCGTAGTGATCGTTAGAATGCCGGTCCTCGAGCCGGTCTGGGTGGGAGTAAACGTTACATTCAGCGTGCAGCTGCCGCCCGCGGCGATGGCTCCCGTACACTGATTGTTGGTGATAGCGAAATCACCCGTTATCGTGGTCGAGGTAATCTGCGCGCTGGCGGTACCCGTGGTGTTCTGCACCGCGACGAAAATGCCGCCAAGTCCGGTGGTTCCTAACACTGTCCCTTGAAACGCTGCCGAGTTGGCGCCTGTGTTCGGCGATACAAAAAGTGATAGCGCGGGACCCGTGGTATCTTGCCCGTAGCCCGTCACCATGATCGATGCCGGAGTCGCTTCGTTATCTGTAAGCGTCAGCGTCGCCGTTCGCGTGCCATGCGCGGATGGTGTAAACGCTAGCTCAAAAACGCAAACGCCTTGCGGTTGCAGCGTAAACGCCGGGTTGCAACTTGCCGGAGTCACCGCAAAGTCCGAGGCATTCGGTCCGGTGATGGCGAAACCCGTCGCTACCAGCGCCGCTCCTCCGGTATTTTGCACGCTGAAATTATTGTTGCTGGTTAGCCCTAGCATCGTGGGAATGACCTCGATGCCCTGAGCCGGGAACACCCCGAACGGCCCGCCGGACACCGTGCCGGTCAGGTTCAGCACTTGCGGCGAATTCGGCGCGTTGGTCGGCACCGTAACGCTGGCGGTTCGTGTCCCCGTCGCATTTGCCGCGGGAGCAAAATTCACATTAATTGAGCAGCCGTGCGACGCTACTGCCACCGTGCAGTTGCTGGTGTCAATCTTGAAATCCGCCACGTTTGGCCCGGAAATTGTCGGCGGTCCAGCGAGAAACGGCTCGAGCGCTCCCGGCTGGCTTGCGGGCGTGTCAATTCCAGACGTTTGCATCGCGCTGGTCGTGCCGGGTCCTTGCCCGGTGAATGTCAGTGTCGATGGGAAGAATGTCGCGGCATCAATGGTTCCCGTGTTTCCACTTACCAGAATGCTTTGCGGTGACCCGGGAGCATTGTCGGTGATCGTAATTGTCCCCCCACCGCCGGTTGTGTTTGTCGGCGGCTGATAAACCACGTTAATGGTGCACGTGGCTCCAGCCGCCACGCTGGTGCCGCAGTTGTCATACTCCGAGATTGTCGCGGGAGTACCGCCAAACGGCACGGGTACGGTGATCGCCAAATTCAGCGGCGCCGTTCCGTTGTTGGTCAGCGTTACACTTTGTGGCGCGCTGGCGCTGCCTTCGGGAACCGAAGCATTCAAGAAACTAACGCTAGTCGCGCTGAGTTGTACTCCTGGCCGCGCCGTTCCCGGAACGAATTTCGCGATGAACAGGTCTGGATTGCTCCCCGCAGTAAGTGTCCCAGGCGTCGGAGAAAACTGCGTGGCCTGCCCAGCCACATAGATTTCATTCGCTGAATCGATCGTTAAACCCAGTGCCAGAGCTTGCCCAGAGGTTCCTTCGCTCAACGGCGTTGAAAAAAGCAGCGTTTTCCCGTCCGGGCTCAATTCGACGAGCGCCACGTTTTCGCTCGTCGAAGCGTGGTAGGCGTCCGCGGTATAGGGAAAGTCCGGCGAGTCTGTGTCCGCCAACAGCCAAAAATCGTTCGAACTATCCAGCGCAGCGTTGAACGCAATGTCTGCCCCGCTTCCGCCGATGTATGTCGAATACACCAGCGCGCTTCCCGTGGGGTTCAACTTGCTGACAAATATGTCGCCGCAGCTCGGCTGGTTCAGATCGCTCCCGTCGAGTTCCGCATCACAAAACGTCATTGCCGGTCCGGCGTAACTTGTTTGAAAGCTCGCCGGAGTGGTGGGAAAATCCGCCGAGCCCGTCGAACCCGTTACGTAGGCCGCGCCGGTGCTGTCGACTTTCACTGCCAATCCCAGATCAAACCCCGTTCCTCCTATGAATGTCGAATACGTCAGGGTTTTCATGTCCGGCGTGAGTTTTGCGACAAACACATCCGGCTGATTCGCCCCTGCGCTATGCGTTGTTTGATACGCTCCCTGGGTAACGGGAAAGTTTGTCGAGTTCGTGCTGCCGGAGACGTAGATATTTCCCAAGGTGTCCAGCGCTACGCCCGACGCAAAATCATCGTCGTCGCCACCGAGGTACGTCGACTCGAGAAGTTTTGATCCATCACTGCTAAACTTTGCGACGAATCCGTCCGAGCACGCGAACAGCCCGTTTTGACAGACTCCGCCTCCAAAAGTCGTGTCCACTGCTCCGCTGGTGGTTGGGAAGTCCGCGGAGTTCGTTGCCCCCGCGATGTAAATATTGCCCGTACCGTCCAGCGTCATCGACGACACCACCTCAAAGCCGCTGCCGCCAAAATACGTGGAAAACACCAGGCTGCTGCCGTCGGCGCTGAGCTGCAATAAAAAATCGTCCGTGCATGGCTTGTTCGTCAAAAAAGGACCGTACTGACACGTTCCGCCGTGCGCCGTTTGGTCGTAGGCGTTAGCAGTTGTCGGGAAATCCACTGCCGTGGTTACCCCGGCCACCAGCGCGTCTCCGCTGCCTACTGGCAAGATGCGAATCCCGCTCGTTATATTATTTTGCGATCCGATATACGTCGAATAGATCAGCGAAGAAGCCGTCGGATCCAGCTTGGTGATGATCCCGGTATAGCACTGGTCGTTGGTGATCGAGCCTCCGGTCGGCTGCAGCACTCCAACCGTTACCGGGTAATCTGTGTCGCAGGTGGTTCCGGTTATGTAAATATTTCCAGTGCTATCCACGGCGACGTCGGAGGCAATCGACGAATTGCTTGAAGATCCAAACTGCGACGCAAAGCTCAGCACCGGATCAATCACCAGCGCGCGGTTCTTGTCGTAATCCCCCAGTGCAAACCGAACCTCGTGCCCCGCGGCGATTACGAACTCCGCCTGCACTGCTTTCCTCTGGCCATCGATGTCCTGATACGCCACGGGAGGCTCCAACACTAATTCGTCCCCGTTGTCGGAAATTTCCAGCTGTCCCTGCGCGTTCAGGTTCACTAGACTTGGTGTTCCGATTCCCATGCGCACGACCGAAGCATCCGCCCCAGCTGCTACCAAATAGTCGAATTCCAGCTTTTGCCCGTCTCCGTGAAATTTTAAATCCACGCCGGGATACAGCTTCGCGATCCTTACGTCTCCGTAGTGCGCCACATGCTGCCGCCACGTCTTGCGGTCCTTGCTCGGCAAATAATTGCTCTGGCCGCGCTGCTTGCGGCCGCCTGCCACCTGTGGCCCCCCGTTAGCGCCGAGCCAAGAAAGTCGAATATTGCTTACGGATTGCAACGGCACCCCGAGCGTCGCCGCCTCGGGATGGGCTTCATCCGCGGCCCGGCGAAACTTATGCGTCAGGCGCGCTCCTTTTCCGGAAATCTCCAGCGCATACCCTCGGCCGCGGGAAACGAATCGCTTTCCGGATTTCCCGTCCGCCCGTTCTTCTTCGAAACTAAGCGGCAATTGCGCGAAGGTCTGCATCACGCGCTTCACAGCCGGAGCGTTCGCCGCGCTCGCTACTTGTCGCATCATCGCTGCTGCGGGCGCCTTTGTCGCTTCACCCCCATGTTTTCTATGGGGGCGATACAACAGGCCGGCGGCAACGATTGCCAAGCCAAGCACGCTAAACGTCACCAGCCCCGCGCGTTTCTCGTTCATCACGGACCCATCCTAGTAGTGATTGTGTTCATTTTGTTTCAAGCGATTGGCGGAAGTTCGCAATGCTCCGCAGCAAGACGCGTGAACCTGCCCAGAAGATTTTTTGCACCGTTGAACTCGCCAAAGCGCAAAACGGAAAACTCTTGCACACTTGTGCCACGCATGTTTTGCTTTCCGCACCGTTTTGCCGCGCAAGACTAATCCTTCTCGGTATTTCAAATCCTGAGAAAAATGCGAAATAATCCTGAATTCTTTGTTATCCTCTTCTGCGTCCCAGAAAATTAAGGGCCGCTCCTGTGTATCGCCTCGGCAATTTCTATCTCGATCCCGAAAAACAACTCTTGCTCGCGCAGGATCGACCCGTACATCTCTCCCGCAAGCCCTATCAGTTGCTCCTCTATCTCATCGCCAATCGACATCGCATGGTCTCGCGCACCGAACTACTCGACCGATTCTGGGGCGGCAAAGACGTCTATGACCAAACCCTAAGCAAAGCCGTCGCCACAATTCGCAAAGCGCTGGGCGAGCCTCGCGATGCCGAAGTCTTCATCGAAACGCGTTGGACTGCCGGTTACCGCTACATCGGTCCGTTTGAAGAGCTGCCCCTCGCTGAATCGCTTGTTGCCGACCCCCAGCAATCGCCGCAAGAAGTCGCAAACACGCCAGAAATTCCATCGCCACAATCGTCGCCGGCGGTCCCTCCGCTTCCGCCGCCTCCACCGACTCCCTACGGGCCGCTCACTTGGAGTTCCGCCCAGCGTTCCGCACTTCGCTGGGCCGTCATCCTGGTCCTCATTCTCTGTGTTTCGGGCTTGACGCTGTGGGGGCGTCGCTCCCTCACCAGTTCCGCCATCAACACCGCAGCTCCTCGCGTCTTGCAAACCGCAGCGCGTCCTGCCGTCGCCGTCTTCGCCTTCAAAAATTTATCGCAACGTCCCGATCAAGAATGGGTTGGTCCCGCCCTGGCCGAAATGCTCTCCACCGAACTCGGCGCCGACGGTCGCCTCCGCATTCTTCCTGGCGAAACCATTGCGCGCGCCACCAAGGAGTTGCACCTCGTGAGGCAATCCGGTTTTGCTCCGGGAACCCTCACTGGGGTCCGCCAGAATC
>JBEKVU010000288.1:0-5866 GCA_049513775.1 Candidatus Acidiferrum sp. | reverse complement strand
CTTTTGCAGTTCGCGGTGCGAACGGAAACTGAACGCAAACACGCGCGTCCCCGTTTCCGCCGGAATCGCCACATGCAAGGAATCTGGTCCGCTGGTCAGCGGGAAGGGTCCGCGTTGCGAGCGGCGATACCAGTTCCAGGTATCCCGCGTGCCCCACAGGTTGCATTCGTACTCCGAGCATCCCGAAAATAGAAAATATTTACCGTCCGCCGTCCAGCTCCCCGCCGATTGCCGCGGCGGCTCCGCGTTCGGCATCACCACCGGGTGCAAGCCGCTGCCGTTTGCCGACATCTCCCAGATCGCTTGCCCGGTGTACTGCCCGGCGAATTGCTCCTGTGTGTCTCCGCTTTCGACCGTAAAGCGGATCGTCGCACCGTCGGCCGACCACGCCGGCGATCTCGCCCTTCCGTTGACGTGCGCCAGTTCATGCAGCATCGTTCCATCGCGGTGCACGGAAAAAAGTCGAGCGCCGTCGACGAACACAATTTGCGATCCGTCCGGCGACCAGGCTGGATCCGAACCCGCCGCCTCGCCGAGCCGCCGCGGCTCGCCGCCCTGCACCGGCCACAGCCATAGCGGCATTTCATCCTGCCGCCGCGCAAACTGCCCGATCACAAATTGCGAGTGGTCGGGAGAGATTGCAAACAGCCGCGTATTCTGGAACGGCGCGGCGATTTTTTCCGCGTTTCCTCCTTGCACCGAAGTCTGCATCAGGCTCCAGTGATCGCCTTCGCGTTCGAGAAAAAAGATCCGCGTGCCGTCGGAGACGATTCCGCCCCACTCCTCAATGCGTCCGCCATAGGTAATGCGGTTCATGCGTTGCACGCTCGGCCGCGGCACCGGATAAACGATGTAAAAGAGCAGCCACGACCCGAACAGAATCGCCAGCGTTAGCAGCAGGGTGTCGAACCAGCGCTGCGCCCGCTCCGCCCGCTGGTGATCCCATTGCGCCGCCAACGCCGCTTCGTTCGCCAGCGCGGGATTCAATCGCAAGCGCACTTCGATGGAGCTATTGTCGCTTTGTGTCGAGGTGATCGGCTCGGCAAGTTCCGCCGCGGCGTTGCGTACCACGTGAATCGGGGCCAAGAACCGGTAACCCTGCCGCGGTACGGTCTCAATGAACCGAGGATTCTCCGCGTCGTCCTGCAGCGCGGCGCGCAGCTTGTTGAGTGCCGCATTCAAGCTGCCATCAAAGTTGACGTGGGTACCTTCCGGCCACAATTCCTGCCGCAGCTGCTCCCGGGTCACGATTTCTCCGGGCCGCTGCAATAATAAGGATAGGATCCGGAACGGCTGCTCCTGCAGCTTCACGCGCGTGCCTTGGCGCGTCAGTGTTCCGCTGGCTAGATTGACCTCGTAGAGGCCGAATCGGTGGGTCGGCGAAAGGTCGACGCGAGTGCTTGGCAAAGTGAGAAATCCCTGAGAATGGCAACCGCACTATACCACGACGCGCGTAGAGAGCAAGACGCTTTTGTTCATGTGAACCGCTAAGTCTTGTATTTACATGCAGGTAGTAGTTAATAGTATCTTCATGCGCAGTTCCGTTGACCGCCGGGTCTCATTCAGGTAGTCCGTTAGGGAACCGACCGGCGTTTCTGCGTTTGACCTGGTGCGGAATTCCTTGTTCATTTAAATAGGAGGCCTTGGGAAAACAAAAATATTAAGCCTATAGTCCCAAGAACCAATCGGGACACCTTCCTAACCCTTCCCGGGCCGCAACTGATCATTGTGGCAAAGGAAGCTAAGGTCGGTGCCCCGATTCCATTTTCAGTTGGCGCTCTCCCCTCGCTGCGCTGTGCCTTTCCTCCTGCAGTACGGCCGACAACTCCTCCCATCCCTGCTGCTTCCGCGAGACGCTGCCCGACGTTCGGATCGCAGCGTTTGATTCGCCGCTTCGACTCTCCTTATTCCCCATGGCGCGCGGTACCGCACCCAGGGCGAGCCGAGCGGACCTCATTAGCGGAGGGGCCTACGTCCCGGTGGCTGGACGCCACGCACTCGACCTCCGGCATGGCGGCCAGCTTGATAGCGCTGGCTAGCATCGGGTCGGCGCCTCACGGTTGCCTATCAGCTCCTATCGGGCTACCTGGCGTTGGCAAGCGCAGCCACCGGGGGGCGCTCGAAGAGAGATGGTAGGACTAGCAACGCGCCAGACCAGGCCGTCCCGTCTGAGCAAAAAAGAAGAGTGCAAAATTCGAGAATGGATAACCGCGTTCCCAGGAAAAACCGGGGGCGGCACAACTGCTGGTACCTTTTAGCAGGCTAGCCGGGAGCGATCGAGCGTGAAACCATTGAGGGGCCCAAGCACCGTGACGGCGATTTGTTCGGGCTTGAAGAAATCTTGTGCGATAGCCTGGAGTTCTTCGCGGGTTACCGCTTCGATGCCGGAGAGGATTTCATCGAGCGAATAAAAGCGGCCGAAGTACAATTCCTGACGCGCCAGGTTGGACATGCGCGAGCTGGTGGACTCCAGCGACAGCATGATCGAGCCTTTCAGATGATTCTTGGAACGGCGCAGCTCTTCTTCGGTGACGAGCGATTGCTTCAAGGAGTGAAATTCCCGGATGGTCAGATCGATCACTTGGCCGACGGTGTCTTTGCCTGTGCCCGCGTACACCGTAAGCATTCCAGCGTCAGAATACGGCGTCAGCTCACTGAATACGGCGTATGCCAAACCTTGTTTTTCGCGGATGTTCTGAAACAAGCGCGAAGACATGCCTCCGCCAAGGACGTTGTTTAGGACCGCAGCAGCGAAGCGCCGTTCGTGGCCGAGGGGCAGGGACGGAACTCCGATACACAAGTGGACCTGCTCGAGTTCTTTCTTGGTTTCAAGGTGAATGGGCGCGCGCGTATCTGGCGCGGCGTTGCTCTCGAGTGAGCCCGCGGCAGGTAGTTGACCGAATTCATGCTGTACGAGTTCCAGCACTTTTTCGTGCTGCACATTGCCGGCCGCGGTGATGACGAGATGATCCGGAGCAAACCAATGCTGAAAACGCGACCGTAGACCTTCGCGATTGAATTTCTTTACGGTGTCTGGAGTTCCCAGGATCGGGCGCCCCAGCGCGTGTCCGGGCCAGAAATTGCGCGTAAAAATCTCGTGCAGCATGTACTCGGGATTGTCGAGGTCCATCTTGATTTCTTCAAGGACCACTTGCCGCTCTTTTTTCACGTCTTCGGAGTCGAACTTCGGACGCAATACGAGATCCGCGATCACGTCAAAAGCGATGGGCAGATGGTCGTCGAGCACCTTGGCGTTGAAGCAGATCTGTTCCTTGGAGGTGAAGGCATCCAGCATACCACCGACGGAATCCATCTCGCGGGCGATGGCCTCTGCGGAGCGGCGCTCCGTACCTTTGAAGACCATGTGCTCCATAAAGTGCGCGAGCCCGTTCTCTTCGGGGACTTCGCGGCGGGAGCCGTTGCGGATCCACACGCCAACTGAGACGGAACGGACGTGGGTCATGGTCTCGGTGATGACCACCAGTCCGTTGGGCAGAACGTGCTTCTGAATATCGCGAAGTTCTGTCGTCATAGAATGATTGTGACACACGGGCACGGCAATTGCCATGCACGTGCGTGGACGGTAAAACGATGTATTTACAGGAGTTTGGCGTCAGGGTGGAGCTTGCCGTATTCGCTGGTATAAAAAAGCGGGACGTCGGCGTAGATGCTTTTGTCGCGCTCGGCTCGATCACGCTGATAGATTTCGCAGGTGTCGAAGGGCCTTGAATAGACGTGCACGCTGACGGCGCGCTCGGCAAACTCGGTTAGATTGATGACTTCGTGGACCGGCTCGAGCGGATCGACGTAGCCGGGACTTGCGGGGTTCATTTCAAACACCCTGGTGGGCACGAGGTGGCAGCTCGAGCGTTGCCTATCGCGACCGTCGACACGGTAATTTTGCACCTTTAGCCTGCCGATGGGCACCGCCATCCAACAATTCTGATCGCGATGATTGTGGATGCGGCTGGCTTGGCCAACTTCCCAACAAACGGTCATGCACTCAAACAGCTCGTTCTTGAAGATCAGATTGCGCGTGTAATTGCCTTTGGAGAAAAAACAATACTTCGCCAGACTTGCCGGATCGATGGGATGGGTTTCGAGAAAGGCGTGAACGCCGGAGATCGAGAATTCACGCGCGGGAATGGCGGCAAGATTTTTGACCCAACCCGAAATGGCGAGCGGCGCGATGGCGGTTTGATTAGTCATGGGGAAGCGCCCGTCGAGGACCCCCAATTATACCGCGAATCGCGTCGGCGAAGTTGGGAGACCCGCGAAAAAGTCGCGAAATCCCTAGTGTTTTAGAGGTGTTTAGAAGCGGCCAGCCGATCAGAGGTATCCTGTAAGAAGACGGCAACAGAGTTTCGACGAGCCAGAGCGAGAGGGCCAGATTTGGTTATGGAATTGTTGGGCAAAACGCGGGCGGAACTCGAGGCGCTGTGCGAGGCGCTGGGCGAGCCGCGCTATCGTGCTGGGCAGATTTACGAGGCGTTGTACGCGCAGCGCAAACTCTCGCTCGACGAGATGACCAGTCTGCCGAAAGCGCTACGCGAGCGGCTAGCCAAAGAAACGCACATCACGCTGCCCGTGGTGAAGCAGCGGTTTGTTTCAAGCGACGGAGCGATCCGCTATCTGATGAGCCTGCCCCAAAGCGAGGAGAAGGCTACGGCGCGGGCCGCGTCGGTCGAGGCCGTGTTCATGCCGAGCGAAGGCCGCCAGACCATTTGCATCTCAACGCAGGCAGGTTGCGCTGTCGATTGCCACTTTTGCCTTACCGCGCAACTGGGACTGATTCGGAACCTGACGGCGGGAGAAATCCTGGCGCAAATCATGTTGCCGCTGAACGACGTGACAACCAATGGAGGATGCAACGGAAACGCCGGCGATCGAGAACTCGCACCGCAGACCAACGTGGTGCTGATGGGGCAAGGCGAGCCATTACTCAACTTCGATGCCGTCATGACGGCCATGCGTATCGCGCTCGATCAACGGGGCATGCGCATTACTCCGAGGCATGTAACCCTTTCCACCAGCGGCATTGTGCCAGGAATCGAACGCCTGGCCGCGGAGCGGGTACGGCCAAAATTGGCCATTTCGCTAAATGCCTCGTGCGACGAGCAGCGCGACGTGCTAATGCCCATCAACAAAAAGTATCCGCTGCGTGTGCTGCTCGATGCTTGCAAAAGATTTCCACGCGGTTCGCGCGAGTACATCACGTTTGAATACGTGCTGCTCGGCGGAGTGAACGATACGTCAGAAGATGCGCGTCGCGTGGCGAAGATGATGTCGGACCTCGGGCGCGTGAAAGTAAATTTGATTCCGTGGAACCCCGGTGCGCTGCCGTACAACGAGCCGACCGCGCAGAGTGTCAGCGAGTTTCACCGCATTCTTCTTGAAAAGGGTGTGCCGGCGTTCACCCGCTACTCGCGCGGACGCGACGTGATGGCCGCGTGTGGACAGTTGGCGCTGACGGAAAAGCGGGATATACACCTGGTCACCCTCGGTTCCGGCCAGTAATCGCGGGCGCAGGAAATTCGGAGGGCATCATGGGTGGCCGCTGGTGGTCCAAGCTGTTTCGCGGAAATACCACTGGTGCAGCAACGCAAAGGATGGCGAGGCCGAGGACGGCGATGCCGCAATCATTGCCCAGCTCAAAATGCTCGGTGCCGACTTAGAAAGGCCGCGCGAAGCATGGCAATACCTTTACGTGCCCGCCCAAAACGCTTCGCATCAAACGGCAGAAACCCTTCGGCAAGATGGGTATCGCGCGGTCGGTGCTCCTCCGCACTCATTCTAGAATGCCAACTGCGGCCATTTGGCGGCCGGATTGGGCGCCTTGCCTGCGGTAGCTGAAAAGAAGGTCGGG
>JBEKVU010000287.1:0-5938 GCA_049513775.1 Candidatus Acidiferrum sp. | reverse complement strand
GCGAGCACATGGACTATCACAGAACGTTTGAGGATTATTTCGCGGCCAAGCGACGGCTGTTCGAGGGACTAGGAGCCGGCGCGCCGGATGTGGCGATTGTGAACAGCGACGACGCTTATGGAAAGCAACTCGGCGGACTCGCAAAGGAGACCGTTAGATATGGACTGGATTCGGCGGCGGACATCACCACGAAAAAATTCCAGCTGTCGTTCCAGGGCTTGACCTTTGTGGCGCAAACGCCGAACGGCAAGGTGCAGGTGACGTCGCGGCTGGTGGGGCGGATTAATGTTTACAACATTCTCGCGGCGATTGGTGCGGCGCAGGCGCTGGGAATTGCGAATACTGCTATAGAAAGCGGCTTGCGCGACCTCGAAAGCGTTTCCGGGCGGTTTCAGCGCATCGATGAAGGGCAACCCTTTTTGGTTATTGTGGACTACGCACACACGGATGACGCGCTGGAGAATTTGATTCGCACCGCGCGGGAACTGAATAGCAAGGGCCGCGTGATTACCTTGTTTGGCTGCGGTGGAGAGAAGGATCGCACCAAGCGTCCGGTGATGGGCGAAGTAACCGGGCGGCTGAGCGACCTTACGATTCTTTCGAGCGACAATCCGCGCAGTGAGGATCCGCTGAAAATTATCAGCGACATCATTGTGGGATTACAAAAAACTTCAGGGAAATATTTGATCGAGCCGGATCGCGAGAAAGCCATCGGCCTGGCGATGGATGAAGCCCGCGCTGGCGACATTGTGTTGCTGGCCGGCAAAGGACACGAAAATTATCAGATTTTGGCCGGTGGGACGCTGCACTTTGACGATCGCGAAATGGCGCGGGCAGCGTTAAATGCGCGTGGGTATCGAAATGCATGAACTGCTTTCCTGTTTCGTCGGAGCCTTTGTCCGTTGCGCAGGCGAGGGGTAAACGCTTCGCCTGCTGCGCGGGCTCAGGGTAAAGGAGGAGCCCTCCATACGGTGAACACCAAACGCGCGGGATACTTCGCTAACTCGTTGAGGAATGTATGCGGTGGACGATTGCACAGGTGGCTGGCGCGGTGGATGCGCGGACGGGAGCGGGGCTCGACGCTCTGGCCCGGGTGGCCGGCGTGTCGATTGATTCTCGCACGCTACGTGCCGGAGAACTGTTCATCGCCATCCACGGACCGCGTCACGATGGACACGATCATGTTGCTGTGGCCCTCGGACGCGGTGCGCTCGCCGCAATGGTGGCGCGCGAGCGTCTTGCAGGTTACGAAGCCCCAGTTCGCGCACGGTGCCTCGTGGTCGACGATACCTTCGCGGCGCTCAAGCAACTGGGACGCGCGGTGCGGGAAGCGTGGGGTGGAAAGATCGCCGGGGTTACGGGGTCGGTGGGCAAAACCACTACCAAAGAGATCCTGGCGGCATTGCTGGGCGCGAAGCTGCGGGTCTTGAAGTCGGAAGGAAATTTCAACAACGAGTACGGGCTGCCGCTGACGCTGTTTCGGCTGGAGCCGACGGACGAGGCCGCGGTGCTAGAGATGGGCATGTCTCGGCGCGGCGAGTTGGCGAGGCTGGCGGAGATTGCGCGGCCGGATGTTGGCGTGGTAACGCGCGTTTCGGCGGCGCATTTGGAATTTTTTTCCTCGATTGACGAAATCGCTCTGGCCAAGCGCGAATTGATTGAGGGATTGAGTGGGCGTGAATCGACCGCGGTGTTAAATGCGGACGATCCACGCGTGGCGGCGTTTGGCGCGATGGCTCCCGGGCGGGTGCTGACTTATGGCGTGACCCAGCCGGCGTTTTTTAGCGCGGAAAATATTGAAGATCGCGGCGCGCTGGGGACGACCTTTGACTATGTGAGCCCGGAAGGGCGGGTGCGGCTGGAGCTTGCGGTGCCCGGGCGGCACGCGATTTCTAATGCCCTGGCGGCGCTGGCGGCGGCGAGCGTGTGGGGCATCGGCGCTGCCGAAGCGCAACACGTGTTTCGCGCGCTGCGTGCGCCGGCCATGCGCGGCGAGTTATTGCGATTTTCGAACGGAGCGGCGCTGATCAACGACAGCTACAACTCGAGCCCGGCAGCACTGGAGGCCATGACGGAACTGCTTGCGGCTACGCCAAATTTCAAGCGGCGGATTCTTGCGGTGGGCGAGATGCGCGAGCTGGGCGCTTCTTCCGCGGAACTGCATCGCGCGGCCGGACGCTGCGCGGTACAAACGGGGAAGATCGATTGGATTATTGGTGTCAGCGGCGACGCAGCGGAAATCGTGGAGGGTGCGGTGGCCGCGGGCTTTTCTCGCGCGCACACCAAACTTTTTGACACACCAGAGGACGCAGCCAAATTTGTCGACGAGTTTTTCACGACCGGCGACCTGCTGCTGGTGAAAGGTTCACGCGGCGTGAAGATGGAACGCATTGTCGAAACGCTGATCGCGAAGCATGCGGAGTCTGGTGCAACGCGCGGCACGGATGCGCATGACGAGGTTCGCCACTGACATGCTGTACTACCTCGTCTACCACGTCCTGATGCGCTATTTCAGCCCGCTGAATGTATTTCGCTATATCACGGTGCGCACAGTGTATGCGAGCTTGACGGCGATGTTTTTAGCGCTGGTGTTTGGGCCGTGGTTGATCCGGCGGCTGGTGCAATTGCAGATCGGGCAATTCATCCGCGAAGAGGGGCCGGAAGCGCACAAGAAGAAAGCCGGAACGCCTACGATGGGCGGCGTGTTGATTGTGCTGTCGACGGCGGTGCCGACGCTTCTGTGGGGTGATCTCTCGAATGCCTTCGTGTGGCTGGCGCTTTTTGCGCTGTTTGGATTTGCGGCGATTGGATTCGTGGACGACTATGCAAAGGTGGCAAAAAAACAGAATCTGGGTCTGACCGCGAAGAAAAAATTGTTGCTGCAAATATTGGTGAGCCTGGTGGTGGGCGTTGCGCTGCTGGCCTTAGCTACGCGCAATGCGCACTCGACGCAACTGGTGTTTCCTTTTTTCAAACGCTTTCAGCCGGATCTGGTGATTCATTCGCTGTTGGGTCCCGCGGTTTTTGACGGGCTAAGGACGTTCGCGCCCGGCAATGCCCTCAGGATTTTTCTGGCCTTCCTGCCGTTTCTCGCGTTTATTGCGCTGGTCATTGTCGGTTCATCGAACGCCGTGAATTTGACAGATGGCCTCGACGGCCTAGCCATCGGCTGCACCGTGATTGCCGCCGGCGCGCTGACGGTTCTGACCTATGTGAGCAGCAACTACCGCTGGGCGCAGTATCTAGATATTCAGTATATTCCCGGCGTCGGAGAGCTGACGGTTTTTTGCGGCGCGCTGGTCGGCGCCTCGCTGGGATTTCTTTGGTACAACGCGCACCCCGCGGAGATTTTTATGGGCGATGTGGGGTCGCTGTCGCTTGGCGGAACGCTCGGTGTAATTGCGGTGATCATCAAGCAGGAGATCTTGTTGTTTTTTGTGGGCGGCATTTTCGTATTGGAAGCGCTGTCGGTCATCCTGCAGGTCGGTTCGTTCAAGTTGCGTGGTAAGCGGGTTTTTCGCATGGCGCCGATACACCACCATTTTGAATTGCTGGGCTGGAGCGAATCAAAGGTGATTGTCCGATTTTGGATTGTGGCGCTGGTGTTCGCGCTGTTCGCTCTGACGACACTGAAATTGCGCTAGGGCCAGGTGAAAAGGCTTGGAGAGTGAGTATGGGCAAAGTGGGATTATGCCGAACGTGGCGCAAGTAAAAGGAGTGGAACTAAAAGGGCAGCGCTTGCTGGCGGTGGGGCTGGCGCGTACCGGCGTGGCTACGGCGCTTTTTTGTGCGGCGCGTGGCGCGCAGGTGACGGCCACGGATGCGCGGCCGGAGAATGAGCTTCGCGAAACGGTAAACAAATTGCGTGCGGCTGGAGTGCGGTGCGAGTTGGGCGCGCACGCGGATGACCTATTTCTGGGGCAGGATTTGATTGTTCCGAGTCCGGGTGTGCCCGCGGACATGCCGCAATTGCTGGCGGCGCGCAAAGCTGGGGTGACGATTTGGAGCGAGATTGAGCTGGCGTTTCGCTTTCTTTCCGGGAAGCTGATCGGCATTACCGGATCGAACGGAAAAACCACCACGACATCGCTTGTCGAACACCTTTTGCGAAACGCGGGATATCCCACGATTCTCGCCGGGAATATTGGCACGCCGCTGATTAGCGCCGTGGAGGCCTCGAATGACGACAGCGTGACGGTGGCGGAGCTGAGTAGTTTTCAATTGGAGTTGACGGAAACATTTCGTCCGAACATCGCGGTGTTTCTGAACCTGACGCCCGATCATCTGGATCGTCATCACACGATGGACGCGTACGGAGCGGCGAAGGCCAGGATTTTTGCGAATCAGACGGAACGGGATATGGCGGTTTTGAGTGCGGACGATGCGGCCACCACGCCGTATGCTCCCGGGCGTCCGCAGGTTTATTGGTTTAGCCGCAGGCAGCGCGTGGCGCAAGGCGCGTTTGTAAAGGATGGGCAAATCGTGGTGCGCAGCGATGGCGAGGAGCAAGCCATTTTGCGCGTCGCGGAGATTCCGCTGGCCGGGGCGCACAATTTGGAAAATGTGCTGGCGGCGGTGGCGACTGCGAAACTCGCGGGAGCCGATGCGGGGAAAATCGCTGGCGCGGTGAAGACTTTTGCAGGAGTCGAGCATCGGCTGGAATTCGTGGCGGAGATCGGCGGGGTGCGTTATTACAACGATTCGAAGGCCACCAACGTCGATGCCACGCAAAAGGCCCTTGAAGCTTTTCCGGGACGGGTGATTGTGATTCTGGGCGGTAAAGATAAAGACAGCGACTATAAAACACTGCGCAAAAATTTAAGCGCGCGCGCGATTCTGGCGCTGCTGATTGGCAGCGCTGCGGAGAAAATCGCGGGTCACATTGCTGGAAGCGTGAAAGTCGAGCGGGCTGGAACGTTGCAACACGCTCTCGAGTTTGCGGAACACGAAGCGCGGTCCGGAGATATTGTGCTGCTCGCGCCAGCCTGTGCGAGTTTCGACCAGTTTGAAAATTATGAGCACCGGGGGCGCGTTTTCAAGGAACTGGTGCACAAGTTAGCGGAACGAGCATCGCAAAAGCCGCAGGCTCCTGCGGGCTCCGCGCTGCGCGACACGGCTTTACCCGAAGGGAAGTGAGGGACGGTGCCGAGACGACTGGAAACCGATCGTTGGCTGTTTGGAGTAACCGTGGCGCTTTGCTTGCTGGGGGCGGTGATGATCTTCAGCGCGTCCGCGGTCACCGCGGACAGCCAGTACGGCCACTCATACATTTTTCTGGCGCGCCAGGCGGTGTGGCTGGCGGCGGGAATTTTCGGGATGTTCGCGCTGATGCGCAGCGACTATCGCAAGCTGCGCGAACCGGCGGTGATCTACACCACCGTGTGCGTGGTATTGCTTTTGCTGGTGGGGACATTTTTTCTCGATAAGTCGCATGCCACGCATCGCTGGATCAAGATGGGGCCGCTCAACATTCAGCCTTCGGAGTTGGCCAAGCTAGCGGTGATCTTATATCTGGCGTGGTTTTTGGATTTGAAGCGGCGCAACGCGGCCAGCCTGGAATTCAACAAGGAAGATTTTTTGCAGAATATTCAACCCGCAGCGGCGCCGGTATTGCTGATCGTGGCGCTGATTGTCGCGCAACCGGACTTGGGAACTTCAGTGGATATTTTGCTAGTGGCCACCGCGATTTTGTTCGTTGCCGGCTTGTCTTGGAAATGGCTGGCTGTCGGAGCCGCCGCGGCGTTGCCGGTCCTCTACCTTCTTATTACCGGCGTCGGGTATCGCAACGCGCGGCTGCTGGCGTTTCTGCATCCGGACGCCGATCCGCAGGGCGCGGGGTTTCAGTTGATGCAGTCGCTGATCGCCGTGGGCTCCGGCGGATTCTCCGGCGTGGGGTTGATGGAAAGCAAACAGAAACTCTTTTATCTGCCTGAAGCAC
>JBEKVU010000286.1:0-5942 GCA_049513775.1 Candidatus Acidiferrum sp. | reverse complement strand
AGCAGTTCTTGCGCATGGCTTTCCGGTGAATCAAGTTTGACGGCGAGCCTGGTCGCGGCAAGGTCTACCAGCCGTCCCACCAGGACTATGACGCTGCCCATCTGAGAGCGATAACTCGACGAGTAGCCGGAACGAAACACGGCGCGCCGCATTTCCGATGTTCCGAGCAAGGCGAACCTGACGACAGCCTCGTTCTCGCGCTTTGACGGCTGGCCGCTCGCGCGGCACCGGAGGGCTTTTTCTACGGCCGTCAAGCGCTCGGCGAGCGGCAAAACGATCTCATCGCCCGGCTTGGCGCGGATAAAAATGAGTTCTACCGCAGTGGTACTCAGCATTCCGATGAGCATCGCCAACAGGACTCGCAACGTATCTTCGACATTTGTTTCCGCCGAAACGTGGCGATCCCAAAGGGGAATAGCAACCGCGGTCAGTACACCGAAAGTAGCAGCGGTCCGGTAATCGTTCACGGTGCTGATCAGATAAAAGGCCAGGAAGAACGTGGCCATGACCCAGAGAAAATGGAACACTGGATTGCTAATAACAATCCCCACGGTGATCAGTATGTAGGCCGCGCTGATTGCTATAGAACAAACGACGTGCGCTGCGGCTGACAACGTGGCCCGTGGATTCTGCTGCAAAATGAGCACCGCAAAAATTCCGGCGAACGCTCCACTGGAGATCCGGAAGGTCATGCAGATGATCATCGCCAGGCTCGCAGCGAGCACCATGCGCGCGACGTGTCCTACCCGGCCTTGGTAAGGAGCGAGTTCCTCCTTCAGGAATCCCGCAAGCCAGGTTAGCGGACGCTGCAGACTGACGAAGCTGGGTGCAGCGGTGGCCATATCAGTCTCCGCGAATCGTCACGGCGGCTGACTCACCAACGCGAAATAACTCGGCGGGGGGATTGTCTACCCGCACACGAACCGGGTAGCGCGACGCCAGATGAACCCAGTTCAGCGTTCGTTGCACATCGGGAAGGCCGGGCTGCAGCGTGCCAATGAGATCCGGATCCGGGGTAACGCCGAAGCCGATGCTGTCAACAACGCCGGAAAAACGCAGGTCCGGGCGCGAGAGCACGTAAACATCCGCGTGCATCCCTGGCACGATCCGTTTGAGCTGGCCCTCGCGAAAATTGCCGATGGCCCACCATACCCGCGCGTCAATCAGCGTGAAGAGTTGCTGTCCGACATGCGCGTAGGCGCCTTCAGAGATGGTCAGATTGGTCACCCGCGCATCGAAGGGCGCGTACACTCGGCAGTTGTCCAGGTTATATCGCGCAGTCTTGACGGCCGCGGCTCGCGCTCCGCGCTGGCCAGTCAGCGGGTCCAGCGTGGTCACCGCGTGTTGCGCTTGTTCGTGGCGCGCCTGCGCAGAGATTAGCTCCGCCTGCGTCAGTTGCAGTTGCGATTCCGCCTGCCGTAAAGCTTCCGCCTCGGCAGTCTCTGAAGTTCTCGCCCGGTCCACCTGATCGACGGTAACGAATTGTTTCGACAGCAAAGGTTCGAGACGATGCAAGTTGTTGCTGGCATAGGTCCACTCGGCCCGCACCCGCTTAACTCCTTGCTCGGCGTTGGCCACGTCGGCCTCGGCACTGTTGATGTTGGCCCGGGAAACGGAAACGGCGCTCACCAGAGCGGCGATTCTGCGGCCCTCGTCCCCGATCTGTCCTTCCAGGGCGGCCTGATCCGAAATGGCGGTCTCCAGCGCGTATTGATACGGCCGTTCATCAATTTCGTAGAGTAATTCGCCTTTCTTGACGAATTGATTGTCGTGGACATTCAGACGAATCAGCGGGCCTTCGACCTGCGGGGCGATGCCAATAAAGTTGGCGAATACTTCGGCGTCATCGGTTCGCGGATGACGATTGTTGAGCTGAAGAACGACCAAGCCCAACATCACCGCCGTGACCACAATCACCGCGCTGACACAATGCCCGAGCAATCTCCGAGACTTCGCATTGTTATTGTCAGGATCCATATGCACATCCTCGTCGAGAAACTCAGTTCACGGAAACTCGTTCACCGAAATAGCAGGAGCCACAAGGTGAGCGTATAAACGATCGCCAGGCTCGGATACACCAGCACCGGCAAAACGATCTCGATATAACGGTTCAGTACCATTCGCGTCAACACGGCGAGCACAATGCCCACCGCGACGCACGCCAGCCAAGCGGGAAAGAACGAACCCAAAATATCGAACGACGGCGCCCGCGCGCAGCCCGCCAGCGCCAGCGAAATCAGCCCGTAGGTATACGGCAGGAACTTTCGGTGGCCGTGCGCGCTCATGGTTGCGGCCCCGCAGCGTTGAGTTGAATGGAATCCGCGGTGCGGAAAGCCACGTCGGCGAGTCCGGCCAGAACTTGCGTCCGCGCCAGCACGTCCGACGCGCGTGCTTGCGCCAGGGTGCGCTGCGCCGCCGTCACATCGAGCAAGCTGCGCACGCCATAGTTGTAGGAAGCCAGCGCTGCGTTGTAGGACTGCGTGGCGGCCTGCAAGAGCGCCACGGCGGCCTGGCGTTGGCGAAAGGCCGTGTTCAAGTTGGAGTAAGAGGTCCAAACTTCGTCGGCAATCTGATTGTTGAGGACCTTGGCTTGCGCTTGCGCTGTCTGAACGTCAGCTTTTGCTTCTTCGAGCCGCTTGCGGCGTGCGCCTCCGTCGAAGACCGTCCACTGAAGATTGAAAGCCGCTTCACCAGTCAGACCTCGCGTGTGCGTCCATGCGAGGGGCCCTTGCAACCCAAATAGCGACTGGCCAGCTGGGCTGACGGCTGCGCTGAGCGCAGGGTAATACGCGGCGCGAGCTTCCTTAACGCGGGCGTTGGCCGAACGAATCTGCGCGACTTGTTGCAAGAGATCGGGACGTTTCTCGAGCGCGCGGTCGATGGCCTGATCTACCGTGTCGTCGGCGGTGTCCGGAATAGAGAGTTGGTCTAGCGGTTGGACTTGAATCTTCACCTTGGCCGATGTTCCCACGGCAGTTGCCAGGTCTCCGCGCGCGATTTCTTCGGCACCCAACACGGATTGCAGATCGTATTCCGCCTGCGCGGTAGCGCTTCTCGCTTCCAAAACGTCCGGCAGGGTTGCCAATCCATTAGTCAAACGGTCCTCCGCGGATTGTTGCACGGTCCGCGCGTTCGCAAGACTGGCGCGGGCGGCGTCCTCCTGTCCGGTAGCGTTTAGCAAACGGTAGTAGGCCTGCTCGACCTGGTAGATGACGTTGCGATGAGCATCGTTGAAGCCGAAGTTAGCGGCCAGCACCTCGGCGCTGGCCGCGTTGATGCGGCCTGCGCGAGCGCCGAAATCGAAAACGTTGTAGCTGAGCGCCATGGCTAGCTGAAATCCGCCGATGGTTTGATAGATGAACTGATTGCCGAACAGAATTTCGCTGCGGCCCACCTGGGTAGACACCACAGCAGCCAAGGTGGGATACAACTCACTGCGCGCCACGCCAAGCGAAGCTGCCTGCGCGCGGGCACGTTCCCAGGCCACGCGAGTCTCCGGATTATGCGATTCCGCCAGATCCACCAATTCAGCCAGGGAATGAACCTTATTGGGATCAATGTTGAGTCTCGAATCCCGGGACTGCGCCGCTCTCAATTGGTCTGCTTCGGCCTCAATCTGCTTCACCGCAGGCGCCTGCCAAGGGCGGTCCGCAGACGCAGGAGCGTTCTGCGCGAAAGCGTGATTCCCATTGAGCAGCAGGAAGCACCAGGTCGCCATAAGGAATCTCGGTCTCATTGCCCCAATCGGCTGGACGCAGCCGAATCACTCTCTACGTAAGCGGCTGAGGACGTAGATGTTCACTGCCACCCTAAACTTCTAGGGCTTAGAGTTCCGCTCTTTGCAAGAGGATGCGAAAAAGTAAGACGCCTTAGCGGGGGGCGGCCCAGGAAATCTGAGCCGCCTTCGAGCACGAGTGGCATGGAGAGGTCCCACGGGGGCAGATGTAGATGAGGAAGTTTGGCGCTGTCCACAAAGTGACGAATGCGGTGTTCTGTTTGCGGCGACGAACAGCATGCGAATCTAAAGATTCGCCACTACAGAGGCAAAGTCACTCACTGGCGCCGTGTTTGCGAGCTTATGGGGTGGTGTTTACGTAGTGGCCGGAGAAGGATGCGCTGCACCCGAGGCCGGGATATCCGGTCAAGTTGGTTCCGGTGCCGACCTGCAGATAGCTGCCAGGATCCGCGTAGATGTGCACCGGTTGGGTGAGAATGAGCTGGCTTCCGAGGACTGTCGGCACAAAGTAGTACACCGTCGCGATACTGCTATTCTGAACATAAAGGATGATGGGGGTCTGAACCAGAGGGTCGGTGGAAAACACACAATCCACACCAAACTCCTCGAGCACCAGGGTTTTACCCGCAGGCACGGTAAGCGTGAAGTTCGGTCCGCCGGCTTCGGTAAATTGAAAATTCCCCAGCGGCTGCAGCGCAGGATTATCCGTCGCCACAGTGGGCACGGGATTCGCCGTCGTGTTGCTGACTTGCACGAGCGTCGCTACCAAAGCATGCGCGGCCTTGGGTGCCACTACCGCCAGCAGCAGCGCCGCTGCAAGAATCGAGCCAAAACCCATCAACAACCGTTTTAGAATTTGCATACTGTTTCTCCCTTTTCTTCGTTGATCATGCAGAAATTCTTACCGCCGGATCCGCGCCTAGTTCTGAATTGGCGGGCAGCCCGTCACCGAAAAGTTCTCGAGATACCCGGTAACGATGGCGTAACCGCTTTCGTTCGAGATCAGGTCTCCATTGATGAGCAATGCGGGAGTTGTCCGTCGAAGTGCTAGACAAATTGCCCAACCGGCGGCGCAAACTGCAGACGATCCCGAGGCCGAGCAAGCCCAGAACGAGCAGGGGAAACGGTGCAGGCTCGGGCACGCCGGTGGTTTCCGTGGGAGCCGTGGTGACATCGAGCGCGTAGGCTCCGGTGCAGTTCAGACCGATGGTGTCGCAGAAGTTGCTCGTGCCGCCGGTGAAGTCGGTAAAGCCTTCGCTAAGATTTCCGTTATCGAAGATGGCGTTTGCAAAGTATTGGCCATCGCTGAGTACGATCGTGTAGGTGCCCGCCGCGAGATCGGGGATGGACATGGTGATATCGCCGCAACCGACGCCTCCGCCGACGGGGTTCGCGGGCGGACAGCCTTGGAAGCTGGAATAGTTGGTTTGGATCGCCGAGGTGCCATACGGATTGCCACCGCTCGTGAGAATATTTCCGGCCGAGTTAAATATGGCCAGGAAGGGATCAACGCCGCCGGCGTTGAAGACGTTGCCCAAGCTATCTGTGCCGCCACCGAAGCCAAAGGTTTGCAGCGTGACGTTTGACGTAGAGCTCAGGTTCAGGGCGATATCAACGGTGGACTCCTCCGTCGCCAGTGTGCCGGTGTAGGTTGTGGTGGTGTCGGCTCTGGCCGCGGTAATGAGGACTGCAAGGAATAAAGTACAGACCAATGGCCGGCCAGTCCGGTTTAGTATTTTTCGCATATGCAAATAGTTCGCCATTTCATCGCTCCCAACGCCGAGACACACCCTTGGATGCAACGGTTTTCCATGCTAAATTCCCGCAGGAAAGTTCCCGTTTTCGTCCCTCGCGCCTGCAATTTCGGGCACAGATTGTTCTCGCTGAGCACGCGAAGTCTTTAGGAAGTCCTCAGGAAATTCTCAGGATTTCTCAGGACCACCTATGAGCAACAATGGCTTGGGCTTATACGAGTTCGGTCCCTTCCGCCTGGACGCGGATCGCCGCCTGCTGCTTCGCGATGACCAACCAATTCCGCTGCAACCCAAGGCTTTTGAGACCCTGCTCGTTCTAGTACGCAACTCGGAAAAGGTGGTATTGAAGGGCGAGTTGCTGGACGCGGTTTGGGCGAATACTTTCGTCGAGGAATCCAACCTTACACAACACATCTCCGTGCTGCGAAAGGCTCTCGGAGACGTGGACGCCG
>JBEKVU010000285.1:0-5970 GCA_049513775.1 Candidatus Acidiferrum sp. | reverse complement strand
CCCAGTACCAGGCCATTCCGCGAAGCAATATACTGCTGCAAGTGAATCATCGATGGCGTTTCGTTCACGCAGGGCGGGCACCAGGAAGCCCAGAAATTCAGCACCACCACTTTCCCCTTGAAATCGGAGAGTTGTTCGCTCTGGCCCCCGATCTCGGCGGTAAAATTGTCCGCCGATTTTCCGGCGATCGAAGCTTCGCCCTGCCGGTAGCTCGGCAGCGCAAACAGCAGCAAAATGCCGGCAGCCAGCGCCACCGCGCACCACACCAGGATTTTTCGAGCCGTAGCCATCAAATGCTATACTAACGTATCCGCAGGCGGTTCAGGGAATAGAACCGTCGCCCATCGCTTGGCCACTCGTTGGGTAGCATTTGTAAGCAATCTTAATCGGCGGCACCGCCCGCATCTCCCGATCAACATGAGCACAGAAAACATTCAGGACGCCGCAGCCAGCGCCACCTCTTCTGCCGACGCCGCTCTAGCCGCGCTAGAGCGCGTCTCTGCGATCGTCCCGGCGCGCAACGAAGAACGCTCGATCGCCGCGTGTATCGACTCACTGCTCGCGCAGCCGGATGTAATCGAAGTCATCGTCGTCGACGATCAATCGAGCGATCGCACCGCGCAGATCGTCCGCGAACGCATGTCCTTGCATCCGCAAATCAAGCTGCTCGAAAGCGGTGGGGTTCCTGATGGTTGGGTGGGCAAGAATCACGCCGCCGCCGAGGGCGCGCAAGCCGCAACGCAAGCCTGGCTGCTGTTTGTCGATGCCGACGCCGAACTGTTGCCCGGCGCTGGCGCTCGCGCTCGCGAAATCGCCCATGCCGCGAACGCAGGACTAGTCTCCTTTTCGCCCGAGCAGATCACCGTCAAGTGGTACGAGAAGGCCTTAGTCCCATTTATCTATTGCCGCCTGGCAAAAAGATTCTCTTATAAGGAAGTGAACGATCCCAAGTCGCGCGTAGCCGCCGCCAACGGCCAGTTCCTGATGATTCATCGCAGCGTTTACGACGCCATCGGCGGACACGCCAGCGTCGCCGCCGAGGTCCTCGAAGATGTGGCCATCGCCAAGCGCGTTAAAGACGCCGGTTACCCGATGCGTTTCGGCTCCGGCGCGGGCCTCGTGCGCACGCGCATGTATCGCTCCTTTGCCGCGATGTGGGAGGGCTGGAAGAAGAATCTCTACCGCCTCATCGGCGGAACGCCCGCTGATTTCCGCGACGAACTCAGCGCCGTTATACCCATCATCCCCTTCTTGCTGATCCTGTTTGGCTTGCGCTATCCGCTGGCCATGGTCGCGGGCGTGGTGCTGTTGTTGGTCCGCCAACTCAGCTATGGCACGGAACTTACGCGTAACCGATATCCGTTTCGCCTCATCATTTACTATGTGCCTGCGGTGCTGTTGTACGCTACCGTGCTCAGCGCTTCCTACCGCGGCTATGCCAAGGGCAAGCTCGCTTGGAAGGGCCGCGAAATAGCGGTCAATCCAGCGGAAAACTTAGAGAAGCTAGAGCAGAAAATATAAATGGTATTGCTCACCCGCAAAATCGAGTTCTCCGCGTCCCACCGCTACGACAATCCCAAGTTGTCGCCGGAAGAGAATCGCCGCGTCTTCGGCAAATGCAACAACCCGCACGGCCACGGTCATAACTACATGCTGGAAGTCACGGTGGCGGGCGAGCCCAGCCCCGTTACCGGCATGGTGCTGGACCTCAAAGATCTGAAGGATTTGCTGGAACGCGAAATTATGCAGCGCATGGATCACCGCAACTTGAACGTAGAAGTCCCCGAACTCGCGGGCAAGATTCCCACCTGCGAAAACCTCGCCCTGGTTATCTGGAACCTGCTCGAGCCCAAGATTCCCACAGGCAAATTGCACCGCGTGCGCCTCTACGAATCCGCTGATCTTTTTGCTGACTGTTACCGTGCTGCGGCATCTAACGGACATGCGCCGGCGGCCAAGGCGGGGAACTGATGGCTAGCGAGAACAATATGCGCGGCGAGACCAGCGAGCTAAAAGTCGCGCTGGGACGGCGATACCACTTTGCCGCGTCGCACCGTTTGCACAACGCCCACTTGAGCGCGGCGCAGAACCAGGAAATCTACGGCAAGTGCAACAATCCGCACGGCCACGGACACAATTACACGATGGAAGTTCTCGTCTCGGGGCCCGTCGATGCGGCAACGGGCATGGTCGCTAGCCTTGCCGACCTGGACGCCTTTGTCGAAACAAATGTCCTAAACGACTACGACCACAAATCGTTCAACGATGATGTGCCCGTGTTTCGCGAACTCGTGCCCACCACCGAAAATCTATGCATCGATATTTTCCAGCGCCTGAAATCTTTCCCCCAGGCCACCCTCGAACGCATCCGCGTCGCAGAGACCGGAAATAACAGCTTCGAGTACGCCGGGGAATACACCGAGGACACCCTACCGTGACCAAGCCAACCGAAGAGTTGCTGCTGCACGAGACCCACGACGCCGGCGAGAGCCAGGACCTGGCCGACCTGGTGCGCAAAATGATCGTGCAACTGGGCGAAGATCCCAATCGCGAAGGTCTGCGCAAAACTCCGGAGCGCTTTGCGCAAGCGCTGAAATTCCTGACCAGCGGCTACGAGCAAAATGTCGACCAGCTTCTGAACGGCGCCACCTTCAGCGTGGCCTACGACGAAATGGTCATCGTCAAGGACATCGAATTTTTCAGCTTGTGCGAACACCACATGCTGCCGTTTTTCGGCAAAGTGCACATCGCCTATCTGCCCAACAAACGCGTCATTGGCCTCAGCAAACTCGCGCGGCTGGTCAACATGTTTTCGCGTCGCCTGCAGATTCAAGAGCGCCTCACGAGCCAGGTAGCCCAAGCGCTGGAAGACAAAATCGAGCCGCAAGGCGTCGGCGTAATCGTCGAAGCCCGCCACCTGTGCATGCAAATGCGCGGCGTGGAAAAGCAGCACAGCAAAGCGGTCACCAGCGCCATGCTGGGCGCCTTCCGCCACAACAAACAAACACGCGACGAATTCTTGGCTCTCGTGCGCCGCCGCAGCGAGTAACCCCCGCTTTCCCGCCGATTGCCAACGGCGTACGATGGCCTGCGGAGGATTCGCTTCATGACTTCACTGACACGCAGTGCCACACGCGCAACATGTTTTCGTAAATCAAAATTTCTCTCGCGCGTTGTGCGCGCCGTGTTGATCGTTGGCTTGCTCGCTCCGCTGCTAGCGAACGCTTCCTCCGCGCAAACGCCCTCCACCGCGCTGTTGATCCTGGAAAAAGACGATTCCATGTTGGCGGTTGCCGATCCCGTCAGCCTCAAAATCGCTGGCCGGGTCGCTGCGGGCCCCGATCCGCACGAAGTTGCCGCAACGAGCGACGGCCAGACGGCGTACATCACCAACTATGGCGCGTTCGGCAAGCCACAGCACACCTTGTCGGTAGTGGATCTGGTGACCATGCAGGCCCGCCCCAGAATCGAACTCGGCGCGCTCCTCGCTCCCCACGGCATCACCGATGTCGCCGGAAAACTCTACTTCACCGCCGAAGGCAGCAAAGCGCTGGGCCGTTTCGATCCCGCCACGGACAAGGTCGATTGGATTTTAGGCGTGGGCGAAAATCGCACGCACATGCTCGTCGTTTCCGCTGACGCGAACCACATCTTCGCCTCCGACGTAAATTCCGACACCATCAGCATTTTTGATCGCGACAACAATGCCGACGCTTCTGGTTGGAAGCAGACGTCTATCGTGGTCGGCAAGGGCCCGGAAGGTTTCGATGTGTCTCCCGATGGGAGGGAATTGTGGGCGGCGAATTCGCACGACGGCAGCATTTCGATTATCGACGTGGCCGGCCGCAAGGTGATTCAGACGCTCGATGTGAAGACGAAGCAATCGAACCGTCTGAAATTTTCTCCCGATGGTCACCTGGTGCTGGTTTCCGACATGGGTGCGGGCGATGTAATCATCCTCGACGCGCGCTCGCGCCAGGAGCTGAAACGCATTCACATCGGCTCAGCCGCGAACGGAATTTTACTGGATCTCGATGGTTCGCGCGCCTTCGTCGCCGCCAGCCGCGACAATTTCCTCGCGGTGATCGATCTCAAGACGTTCGGCATCGTCGGCAAAGTTCCCACCGGGCGCGGCGTTGACGGCCTAGCCTGGGCCGTCCGCAAGTAGAGTTAACGAATTGCCGCGCGGGCGCGGCGCACGCGGTTGCGGTTGCCGCAGGTGCGGGGGTTGCACCAGACGCGGGTGCGACCTTTGGTTTGGTCGTAGAAAATCCAACGGCAAAGCGGGTCCGGGCAGATTTTGATGCGGTCGGCGGGGCTTGCAGTCAGCGTTTGCGCGAAAGATTTGGCGATTTGCGCCGCGATCCAGCGCCAATTGTCTTGACGCGGCACATCTTCCAGTTCCAAACCATTTTGGCGCTGTACGAGTTGCTGGCGCACCCACATGCTCATCGTAGTGTTGAGCGTGCGTAGTTCGCTGCGGCTGAGCGGCGCAGCAGCAGACAATTTCCCAGCGCCGGCACGCAGCAAGGCGCGCAAGCTCTCTAGCGACGCAAGCGGCACACGCTGGCTGACGGCGCCAGCAAGTTTCCAATGTCGCAGAAAACATTTTCGCCACGCCGCTTCGCGCAGATAATCGGTTGAACCGCCGCGGCCATCGTGTTCGAGGCTGTTGACGAAGTCGATCCAAAGTGCGCGTTGGCCGAAGCCTTGTTTTAGGTACTCCTGGGCGTTCATTGTTCAAGCGCTTTCGTCTTGTAATGGCTTAAACCGCCTTGACGCATTACCTGCCCTGCGTTAGGCTGTAATGAGTGTAACACGATTAAGGCGTTACATGACGGGCGCGCTAAGGCGGGATGTTTTTTTTGCCGTTTGATACGGCACAGAATGAATTCTGTGCTACGTGGGATGATGGTGGGGCGATGAGCGTTGCAGAACAGGCAGTTCCTGCGGCAGCGGCACCGGGCGAACGCAGCGCCCCGGCCATCGGCGCCGCACGTCCGAATCGCATCGCGGTGATTGCCGCGTTTGCCGCGCTATACCTTGTCTGGGGTTCCACGTATCTGGCGATCCGCTACGCCGTAGAGACCATTCCACCCCTGTATACCGCGGGCATCCGGCATCTCTGCGCCGGCCTGATCCTGCTGACGTGGTGCGTGGCGAAAAAATTGCGACCCACCATGGCGCAGATTCGCGCCAGCGTGGTCATCGGCACGCTGTTCTTTCTGCTCGGGCACGGCTCGCTGCATTGGGCGGAGTTGCATGTGCCTTCGGGTCTCGCGGCGCTGCTCATCGCCATCGAACCGATCATTGTGTTTGCGCTTTTTTCGCTGGCGGCGCGCAAGTGGCGCGTGAACGCCACGCTCCTTGCGGGAGTTTTTCTCGGGCTAGCGGGCGTCGGACTGCTACTCGGCAGGAGCTTGCTGGTCTCCACGCCGGGCATGGCTTGGGGCGGGATTGCAATTCTATTTGGAGCCGTTTCCTGGTCAGCCGGAATTGTCTATTCGCGACAATCGAAATTGTCGGGCAGCCCACTGCTGCTTTCGGCCCTTTCGCTGCTTTCAGGCTCCGTGCTGCTACTGCTCGCCGGGACGGTCTTAGGCGAATATCGGGGATTTTCTTTTTCGATGGTTTCGCCGCGATCGTGGTGGGCGCTAGGATTCTTGATCGTCTTCGGCTCGGTGATCGCGTTCACCGCCTACAACTGGCTGCTGGAACATTTTTCGCCCACGCTGGTGGCTACGCACACCTACGTTAATCCGCTCGTGGCCGTCCTGCTCGGCTGGTGGTTGGCCGGCGAAGCAGTCACGTTAAACGTGCTGCTCGCCACCGCGATCATCGTCGCCGCCGTGATGCTCGTCGACCGCGGCACCACGCAAATCAACCGTGAGTCAGCGGTCCCGGCCGAGGTTTAAGCTGTGCCGTCGAGGTTATGGCGGCCGCCTTCTGAGGCGGTCGCTTTTGGCAGAC
>JBEKVU010000284.1:0-5971 GCA_049513775.1 Candidatus Acidiferrum sp. | reverse complement strand
ATAAGAAGGGCCTATGTCCTATTCGCCTGTACTGCTGGTTCATATTTGCGCGGGTACCTTGGGCTTGCTGTCTGGGGCCGCGGCCATCGTCTTCCGCAAAGGCTCGCCCCGCCATGTGCTGGCGGGAAAGGTCTTTGTCGTCTCCATGCTCACGATGGCCGTCGGTGCCGTGTATCTGGCGGTCGTGCGGCATCAACCAAGCAACTTTGGCGGAGGGCTTCTAACGTTCTACCTTGTAGGAACGGCATGGTTAACCGCCCGGCGCAGAGACGGTGAGACCAGTCGTTTTGATTGGGTTTTGCTGCTGATTCCTTTGGCGCTCGGCGCCTTTACCTGGGCGAGTGGCATTAAAATCGTGCGCAGCGGAGCGAGCTCACAAGACGGAGTTCCTGTCGGAATGACCTTTTTCATGGGTTCGATCATGCTGCTGGCCGCCGCCGGGGACGTTCGCATGCTGGTGCGCGGCGGGCTTTCTGGTACAAAGCGCATCGCGCGTCATTTGTGGCGCATGTGCTTTGGGCTGTTCATCGCGGCTGGGTCTTTTTTCATGGGGCCCTCAAATCGCCCGCTGCGACTGCTCTCCCGGGTGGGGCTCGGACGACATCTATCCCCGGCTTTATTCAACACCGGCTTGTACTTATTTCTCAGCATCCTTCCGCTGATTCTGCTGATCTTCTGGCTAGCCCGCGTGCGCTTCACGAATATCTACAAAGGCAAGCCGATACAGGTTGCACCCGCAAGCTCTGACTAACCGCGCCCGCTGCGACGGATCGAGCCAGCATGGAAAAACACGCTGGCGGCGGCCACGTGGCTCCCCGCCAATTCGTGCTCGATGCGTTAGGCGTGAAACGAGCCCAGGCGGTGGCAGCCCGGCTCTCGCCGGCAGCGGGGACGTACGGAAATGTGTTCGACGGCTTCAAGGTGACCGACTCTTTGCCGATCCCGAGACGAACGGGAGTGTTCGCCACGAGCGAAAACATCACATCGGGCGCGTTGTCGACCGTACCGTCCTGGAATGCGTGACCAACGGCGTGCAGCACATCCGGCTTGATCCAGAACGGATCACCGGCCTTGCCAGCCCACACGCGCAGGCCAGTCTCCGTAGTCAGGACTTCGCCAGTCCCTTGTGCGATTACCAAGCCAGCCCCAAGAGATTGGCGGCCTCCGCGCCCGTGAGGCGCTTTAGCGCCTAGGTCCGGTTCCCGTCTTTGTCGCGCTCGTTAAACGTGAAGCGGTACGCCAGATCTTCGACGGCGTCGTCGTTCAAATCGACTTTGAATTCGTACATGCCTTCCGTGGTACCCCGGGGCCGGGATGGGGCCGAAAATGGAGTGACAAACATTGATGACAAACACGGTGCCCGTTTCGCCGCGGAATACATAGAGGTCCGTGATATCAAGCCGGATGTCTTGCCGGGTGATTTTTGTCTTGGACAGTTACCCGAGCCCGGTCGCCGCATGCTCCACTTTGTTCGGTGTATAGATGTAGGTGGCAAACACATAGCCCCACGGCACGGCAATGATCGGCAGGGGCACCCACAAAAATGGGACGGCGATGGCTTCCGCCGGCGAACCCCACAACGCCCCCTTGGTCCATAGCGGATATGCCACAAGAATAAGCCACAGCACCTTGTAGAAGATCTCCAGCAGCACGATGGGCAGCATTTTCACCGGACGGATGATTCCGATGCCGGCCAAAGTCGCAAACGCCGTCCACACGCACCACACTACGGCGTCTGTCGGATCCCACGGTCCTTGATGGGCTAGGATGTGTGTCCAAGTGTCTTTGCCCAGCACGAAGAACATCAATACGTAGAGCAGCCGCAGCAAGTAAATGTTGATCCAGCGGACGCCGTCGTGTCGCTCGGCGTGCTGAAAAATGGATTTAACGGGAAAGGTCATAGAGATGTCCTTGGAATGCTTGTTGCGTGCCAATGCCCTGTTCCTCGCATATACGGAAGGGGAGATAAAAAGATTTCGATGGCCACGTATTTCACAGAGCCCGGTGGTCGGGACAAACTTACTTGGCAATTTGGCCGGCGTAGTTCTTGAAACGGTCGAGGGCCGCTTGCGTATATTGGCCTACCTCGATCAGGTAGCCGTCTGGGTCACGCATGTAGCAACGCCATTCCGCGCCGTGATTGTCTAGCGGCTCGGTAAGAAAGATTGCTCCTTTGCCGCGCCATTCTTTGTAGCAGGTTTGGATATCGGCGACGCGCAAGTTCAGGAAGCTATTCACTCTGTGGGGATCCGGAGGAGCTTCGAGGATGACTTCCGGCTTGTCAGGAGTGGGGCCGCCGCCGGAATTGAGAATGATCCA
The DNA here is from genome assembly GCA_049513775.1 of Candidatus Acidiferrum sp. Lineage (GTDB taxonomy): Bacteria > Acidobacteriota > Terriglobia > Acidiferrales > UBA7541 > Acidiferrum. Next base: position 3,652 of record JBEKVU010000284.1, on the reverse strand, counting down.
CGAGTTGGCCAGCTTGATGTAGCACGGGTTCTCCGCTTTGATCACTTTGCCGCCAAGAATTCGGACGTAGAAGTCCTTCGATTTTTCCTGATCCTTTACAGTAAGAAAGTGCGTGACGAAGAAGCCTTGCTGCGCGATCGGCGCGTCCGGCAGGTGCATGCGGTGCCTCCCGTTGTCGAGATGATCGGTACGGTCAATATGTAGATGCGGCGCGCGCCGGGGCAGGTCTAAGTTCCACATCGACCGTCCTCGAGTGACGTTCGCTCACGATCGGGCACAACCCCTTTGTTTTGATAACCATCAGAAAGACGAGAGCATGTACGCAAATCGCACTCTAGAGATTCTGACCAGGCTCGGCAGGAACGGCGAAAGCTGGCACCGCCCCGCAGCGTATGATGAGTAGCTACCTATGATGACCCCCGACCCGGCACTTTCGACCATCCGCGCCACCGAAGTTTCCCGCGAGTATCGGCTTGGCGAAGCTGTGGTGCGCGCCGTGAACGGAATCAGTCTCACGGTGCCCGCGGGCGAATTTCTGGCCCTCCTCGGCAGCTCCGGCTCAGGGAAATCCACCCTGCTCAGCATGCTCGCCGGGCTCGACCGGCCGACGTCCGGCAGCATAAAGGTGGGCGACAAAAATCTTGCCGAGCTCAGCCCGGAAAATCTCGCGCGTTATCGCCGTGAAACGGTCGGGATGGTTTTTCAATCCTTCAATCTCCTGCCGCGCATGACGCTCGAAGAGAATGTCGAACTGCCTTTGCGGCTTTCTGAAGTCGAGCGCAGCGAGCGGGGCACCCGCGTCGGCGAAGCTCTCGAGCGCGTGCGACTCGCGGCGCGCAGCAAACACCGCCCTAGCGAACTCTCTGGCGGCGAACAGCAGCGTGGCGCTCTGGCCCGTGCGTTGGTCAATCGCCCGTCGATCCTTTTTGCCGACGAGCCGACGGGCAATCTCGACAGCGTAAACGGTGAGCAGATTCTCTCGCTGCTGCGCGAATTTCAAACCACGCTGGGCATGACTATCGTGATGGTGACGCACGAACGCCCGCTGGCCGAGCGCTTTGCCGACCGTATCGTGATGCTTTCCGACGGAAAATTGATCAGCGATGTTCCGACGCCGCGCGATGGCAACAACATCGGCGCGCAATCCGCGAGCCGCGAAGGTCGAGGAGCAATCTCGTGAAAACGCGCGACCTTACCGAACTCGCGATTCGCAATTTGCGCGAAGCGATCCTGCGCAATTCGCTCACTACACTGGGCGTCGCCGTGGGCGTCGCTTCGCTCGTCGCGATGCTGTCTCTCGGCGTCGGCCTGCAAACGTTGGCTTCTAAGCGTTTGCTGCGCTCCGGCCTGTTCGATTCCGTGCTGGTGAGCCAGGGACGCGGCGGGCGCGGTCCCGGACGCAACGACCGCCCTAAGGAAATGGCCAGCGTCAAAGACGCTCCTCCGCTCGACGAGGCGGCGCTGCAAACTTTTGCGACACTTCCCAACGTCACCGAAGTCTATCCGCAGATTCGCTTCTCGACGGACCTGCGTTACACCGGAAATAATTTCACCACCAACGCGCTAGGCATTCCGGAGTCCTCGCGCAAAGGCGAAGCCTTTGAAGGCATGACCGGCAAGTTCTTTTCGTCGCCGACCGCCGAGGAAGCCATCCTGCAACTCGAGCTGGCGCAAGAGATCGTGTCCAAGCCGCCTGCGAAAGCGCTTCCCAAGGCGCCGGCCGCGACGACTGGCGCTCAAGCCTCGTCCGGTAAAAGCGCGAGGAGCGTTCCGGAGACTCCGCCGCAAACTGCGCAGCAGAGCGTCCCACAGAATTCCGCGCCAAAATCTGCGACGGACACCGCCGCCAACTCATCCGCGGGCGCGCCAGGAACTTCTGCGCCCACTCAACCTGCTGGTCCCAGCGACCTGATCGGTAAGACCATTGTCATCCGCTACGCAGAGCGCGCAACATTTTCTTCGGCCGCGGAACGCGACGACGCCTTGCTCGAAAGCGCCATGACCGGGCAACTCAATGGCGCGCTCTCCGTGGTCCCCAAAGAAAAAACATTGCGCATCGTGGGCATCGTCGAGTCCGATCCCTCCGCGGGCATGGGCGGATTCGGCGGCGGGCGATTGTTTCTGCCGCTAAAGCTCGCGGAAAGCCTGCACGTTGCGCAGCCTTCGGACATGCAAGCTCTGCTCAGCGACACGGAAACCAAACCCACCTATACCGCACTCACCGTGCGCGTTCTGAAGCCGAAAGACGTGGCCGCCGTCGAAGCCGCCATTAAGAAGATGGGCTACTCCGCGTTCTCATTGCTAGACGCAACCAAAGGCTTGCGCCTGGTGTTCACGGTTTTTGATTTATTTCTCGGACTGTTCGGCAGCTTGGCGCTGACCGTCGCATCGCTCGGCATTATCAACACGCTGGTGATGGCCATTCTCGAACGGCGGCGCGAAATCGGCGTATTAAAAGCCCTTGGCGCCACCGATGGCGACGTGAAAAGTTTGTTCTTCGCGGAAGCTGCGGCCATGGGTTTCTTCGGCGGATTGTTTGGTGTGGCGCTCGGCTGGCTGATCGGCCAAGGGCTAACCTGGGGCACCGGTATCTATCTGCGCCAGCAAGATCTCCCCTCCGCAAAAATCTCTTACGTGCCATGGTGGCTGGCGCTCGGCGCCGTCGCCTTTGCCACCATCGTCAGCCTGCTCGCCGGCCTCTACCCGGCTGCCCGCGCTTCACGCTTGAATCCCGTGGACGCGCTGCGCTATGAATAAATCATGGTTCTTCGAACCACAACGAACCATGAAAATAGGCAGTGTCGGCGCTTCAAATTTGCCGCGCCGTCAATCCGCGAACGGCAAGCCCACGTAATTTTCCGCCAAGGTGGTCGCGGCCGCGCGCGAACTGGTTACATAATCGAGTTCCGCCAGATGCATGCCGTGCGCGAAACTATCTTCGCCGGGGAAGCGATGCAGCATCCCGGTCATCCAGGCGGAAAATCGTTGCACCTTCCACACGCGCCGCAAGCACTGTTGCGAGTAGCCGTCCAACCGCGCGCGATTCCCTGTTTTGTAGAATTCCACTAGTGCTCGCGCGAAAACGCGCACGTCGGCAACAGCCAAGTTCAGCCCTTTAGCGCCGGTCGGCGGGACAATGTGCGCCGCGTCACCCAGCAAAAACAGTTTTCCGTATTGCATGGGCTCGGCCACGAAGCTGCGCATCGGTGTAATGCCCATTTGCGTGATTGGACCGTCCGCCAAGCTCCAGCCATCGGTCGCCATGCGGGTGCGCAATTCGCTCCAGATGCGATCTTCCGACCATTCCGCGATTTTTTCGGCGGCGGCACATTGCAGGTACAGCCGCGAAACCTGCGGCGAACGCATGCTGAGCAACGCGAATCCGCGCTCGTGATACGTGTAAATTAGTTCTTCGGACGCCGGCGCGACGTCGGCAAGAATGCCGAGCCACGCAAAGGGGAACTCGCGCTCATGAATTCGTAAAATATTTTCAGGGATCGCCCCGCGGCAAATGCCATGAAAACCGTCGCACCCGGCGATGAAATCACAGGTGAGCGTTTGCGTCGCGCCGCGCTGGAGAAAGTGCACTTCCGGAGCATCTTCGATCCCGAAGATGCGGAATCCTTCCGCTTCAAAAAACAGCGCGCCATCG
>JBEKVU010000283.1:0-5972 GCA_049513775.1 Candidatus Acidiferrum sp. | reverse complement strand
ATTTGGACCGCGCCGCGCATGGTGCGACCACCAGTTTGCGCAAACTAGCGATGGATGAAGTGCATGGCGTGAAGTGGACGCCGGCGTGGGGCGAAGAGCGCATCTATGAAATGGTGGAGGGGCGGCCGGATTGGTGCGTTTCGCGGCAACGTTTCTGGGGCGTGCCGATTATTGTTTTTTATTGCGAGGGATGCGGCAAACGGCTGGAAGACTTTGCCGCGCTGAAGAATGTGCTGAAGTGGTTCGCCAAGGAAGGCGCGGACGCGTGGTACGAGCATTCGGCCGAAGAGTTGCTGCCCGCGGGCACCACTTGCTCTTGCGGTGCGAGCAAATGGCGCAAAGAGAACGATATTTTGGATGTGTGGTTTGACTCGGGATCATCGAATCTGGCGGTGCTGAACGGTGCGGAATGGCCGGCGGATGTGTATCTCGAAGGTCCGGACCAATATCGTGGATGGTTTCAGAGTTCGCTGCTCGTCGCAACCGGCGTGCGTGGGCGTGCGCCATTTAAAGGAGTGGTGACGCACGGCTGGACGCTCGACGAGCAAGGCCGGCCGATGTCTAAATCACTTGGCAACACCGTGCTGCCGTCGGAAATTTGCGAAAAGTGGGGCGCGGACTTGCTGCGTTTGTGGGTGGCTTCGCAGGAATATCAGGCTGACGTGAAGATGAGCGAGCGGGTGATGACGCAGCTCAGCGAAGCGTATCGCAAAATTCGCAACACGTTTCGCTTTGCGCTGAGCAATCTCGGCGGGTTCGATCCGTCGCGCGACGCTGTGGCGCACGAGGAGATGGAAGAGATCGATCGCTGGATGTTGGAGCGCACCGCGGAGCTAGTGAAAAAATGCCGCGAATGGTATGCGGCGTATGAGTTCCACCGCGTGTACCACGCGCTGCACGATTATTGCGTGGTGGATCTCAGCTCGTTTTATTACGACGTGCTCAAAGATCGTCTGTACACCAAAGCGCCGGCGAGTAAATCACGGCGTTCGGCGCAAGCAGCGGTGCTGGCCATCAGCAGCGCGCTCAATCGCATGGCGGCTCCGATTCTTACCTTCACCGCCGAAGAGATTTGGAAATATCTGCCGAAGTCCGTGAATGCTCCGGAGAGCGTGCACATGGCGTTGTTCTCTGACGACGCGGAATTGCGCACTGGCCTCAACGCCGAAAAGACCGCCAATTGGGAGTTGCTGGCGAGAGTTCGCGCGGAAGTTTTGAAAGCGCTGGAAGTGGCGCGCAACGAGAAGGTGATCAATTCGGGCCTCGAAGCCAAGGTTTTGCTGAATGCCGAAATTCAGCTGAAGGCCAAGCTGAAGCATTACCTTTCGCAATTGCCTGGATTGTTCATCGTTTCGCAGGTGGATTTCCTCAACGCCGGCGCGGGAAGTTACCGGTCCGAGTTGGTGCCGTCGCTCGAAGTGACGGTGCAAAAGGCCGACGGCCGCAAATGCGAGCGCTGCTGGAACTATTCGACGCATGTTGGAGAAAACGCGCGCTATCCGATGGTCTGTGAGCGTTGCACCGAAGTGCTCAACGAGATTGAGCGCGGCGCGGCGGCGGCCGGGGCCACCTGATGGTGATCGCCGCTACGGAGAGATTTACGAGAGTTTTTCCCATCCGCGTGGGATTTTGCCTATGACCATACCGCGCAGCGTGCGCTGGCTGTGGCTGACCCTGGCGGTGGTGATCGCCGACCGGGGAAGCAAGGCGTGGTTCGAGACGCAGACGCCGGAAGGTTGGCGCCACGAAGTGGTGGCCAATTTTATCTATTTGGTGCACAGCCGCAATCCGGGCATCGCATTCGGGGTGCTTGCGGATTCTGCGTCGACCTGGACGCGCGTGGCATTGATTGGCGGTTCTTTGGCGGTGATCGCGATTCTGGCGTGGATGCTGGTGGCCAATCGCAGCAGTGGGGCGACGAGCGCAGCAGGCCTCGCGTTGCTGCTGGGCGGCGCTACGGGAAACGTTACCGACCGTATCGTACACGGCGCGGTGACGGATTTTTTTGAAGTGTGGCTGGGCGCCTATCGCTGGCCGGCATTCAACGTGGCGGATTCTGCCATCGCGATCGGGGCCGCGCTGCTGATTCTGGATGTGCTGTTTGCTTCGCGCACCGCTACGGTCCCTTCAAGCAAGAGCGTCTGAAGTTTCGGCGAAGTCGCGCGAACCCCCAAAAGTCTTATCGACACGAACATGCGCACAACTTTTTTCACGGCGGCGGCGGAGGACATAGGCGAGCGACTGGACCGCGTGGTCGCCGCGCATTGTCCCGAGCTGAGCCGCACGCGCGCGCAAGAATTGATCGAAGCCGGCCTGGTGCTGGTCGAGGGGCGTACGGCGAAAGGTTCTTCGCGCGTGCATGACGGCCAGCGCATCAGCGTGGAAGAACAGCCGCGCGCACCGATGACCGCGCAAGCGGAGAGCATCCCTCTGCATGTGTTGTACGAAGACGATGACGTGATCGTCATCAATAAGCCGGCGGGAATGACGGTACACGCGGGAGCCGGGAATCCTAGTGGCACGCTGGTGAACGCGCTGCTGGGGCGCGGGCAAGGGCTTTCGCAGGCCGCAGACCTGTTGCGCCCGGGAATCGTGCACCGGCTGGATAAAGATACTTCGGGCGCGATTCTCGTCGCCAAGAATGATTTTGCGCATGCCAAAGTTGCGGAAGATTTTCGCCAACGCGTGGTGAAGAAAACGTATCTCGCGCTGGTAGAAGGAGCCCTGAGCGAGCCTAGTGGCCGCATCGAACTGGCCATCAGCCGGGATCCCATGCGGCGCACGCGCATGAGCACGCGGCGCGGCGCGATCTTGCAGAACGCCAGAGAAGCGCGCACCGATTGGCGAGTGCTGGCGCGACTCGCTGGCACCACGCTGCTCGAGGTGCAACTCCACACCGGCCGCACGCACCAGATCCGCGTCCATCTCTCCGCGCTCAAGCATCCCGTCGTGGGCGACACACTCTATGGCGCCGCTTCTCAATTGCACGTGGGCAGCACTAGAATCGAACCGCTCGAGCGGAATTTTCTGCACGCTGCCAAATTGGCGTTTCGTCAGCCCCGCAGCGGTGCGTGGATTGAAGTACGCGCGCCACTTCCCGAAGTGTTGCACGAATTCCTGCGGCAACTCGCCAAGGTCTCGCACGAAGATACCGCTGCGATTGACGCTGCTCTCACCGGCTACCTATAATCGTGTTCATGCGACGCGAGCTGCTCTGCCCATTGGCCCTCATTTGTACTTTCCTACTTTGCAGCTCGTTGCGTGCGCAACAGCCGGCGCCACCACCGCCCCCACCAGATGCGCAATCTCCGAACGCCACCGCGCCCGGCGCAGGGCAGGGGCTGCGCGTTTCAGTGAACCTCGTCGACGTGCTCTTCACCGTACTGAATCGCCGCAACAAGCTCGTTCCCGAACTGGATAAGCCCGACTTTCAGGTCTTCGATGACAACGTGCATCAGGACATTCGCTTCTTCAGCAAGCAAACCGATCTGCCCCTGCGCATCGGCATGCTGCTGGACACTTCCAACAGCATTCGTGATCGCCTGCGCTTCGAGCAAGACGCGTCAGTGAATTTTTTGTTCAGCGTGCTGCGCCGCAACAAAGACGAAGCGTTCATCATGACCTTCGATGACGAGCCGCAAATTCTACAGGCTTTCACCGGCGACACCGGAAAGCTGCGCGATCAAATCGTGAAAACCAAAGCCGGCGGCGGCACGGCGATTTATGACGCGATTTACACCGCTTGCAAAAACGAACTGAGCCATCCGCCGCGCCCCGCAGGCGATCAGCCGGATGTGGTGCGCCGCGTGATGATTCTGATCAGCGATGGCGATGACAATCTCTCTCTGCACACGCGCTCGGAAGCCATCGAAATGGCCCAGATCACCGACGTGGTGATTTACACGATCAGCACCAACACGGAATGGGTCTCCACCACGCAAAAAGACGAAGCCACCGGCGGCAGCTTGAAATATCACCTCACCGACAACGATAAAATTCTGTTGAGTCTGGCGGAAGAAACCGGCGGCCGGGCATTTTTTCCGTATCGCGTGGATGATTTGGACCAATCGTTTCAAGACATCGGCGACGAACTCCGCAACCAGTATTCGATCGCCTATTTGCCGACCAATGGAGTGCTGGACGGTCGTTACCACAAGATTCGCATCGATGTTCCGGAGCACAAAGGCTACCAAGTCCGCGCGCGGCAGGGTTATTTCGCGCGGCCTAATCCCGCATTCATACCGAATCGTGCTCCAGAGTCCAAACCCGCCGGCAAGAGCACAGGTAACAACTAGGATTTTCTTAGTGGGAAGTGTCGCGCAGCAGAATTGCGTCAGATTCCGTGTGCCCGCGATCGAAGGCAATCTTCGATCCGTCCGGTGAAAAATCGTAAGTGGCGATCAACTCGGAAGTGAAATGTGTCAGTTGCCGATTTGCAGAGCCGTCCAGCGGTTGCACCCACAAATTGTCGACGCCTTTCTCTCGCACGACGTAAGCAATGCCTCTTCCATCTGGCATGAAGACCCAGCTCAGAGCCGAACGCGGATCCGCATCCAAGGTGTGTTTCTCCTTGCTGCCAATGGTATACAGCGTCAAAATCGCTCGATGATCGGCGTCTCGAACTTCTATGGTCAAAATGGTCTTGTCGTCGGGCGACAAACTGAACCAGGAATTTCCAGTGTCCACAATCGTCTCGGGTTCGCCGCCCGCGGTCGATACGCGCTTAATCACGCCCGATTTTTCTCCCAGGTCCACGTAATAGAGCCACTTGCCATCGCGCGAACAAATGGGATTGTTTTGATTGGAACCAAAGGTGAGCTGTTTTTGATTTGCGCCGTTGGTGTCCGCGCGCCACAAGTTGACGGAGGTTGCGGCGGCGCGCCCGATGGGCCGGAAAATGATGTATTTGCCGCAGGAAGCCACGCGATCGGGCGGATGTTTGGCATCCGAAAGGATCACCGTCTCGCCGCCATTCGGATCGACCTCGCGAATATCCGGTCCTTGCGCCACCAGAATTTTCCCGCCTTCCGCCCAATCCCATCCCAAATAGCCGACGTTGGAGGAAAAATTAACCTTATGCACCACGTCCGGCGCCGCCAACGAGGCAATCTGCATCTCGTAACGCGGGTCGGATTGTATCGCCACGATGGTTTTCCCATCGGCCGCGAGCGAAATGTGCGAATAGTAAGTCGTGTCGTTGGTCAACTGCCGGAAGCTTCCGCCGGGATACGAGATCATGCCGATCTGCCGTCGCAGAAACCCCGTTTCGCTCGTGGAGACGCTCGTCAGAATGGCGCTGCCGTCCGGAAACCAGGAAGGCTCGTAGAAGAGTTTGTCGCTCGCGGCACCCACTAGTCCGCTTTTGCCGGTGGCCGCGTCCACGGTCATATACCCAGAGAGATCCTTATCGGTAGGCTGCACCACCGGAATCACAATGGTCTTGCCGTCCGGTGACCACGCCAGCGTGTTGCCGTCCGAGCGCAGCGGGCGATGCTGGAAAATTGCGTGATCCGGCGTACCGTCGCTGTGCGCGACGAAAAGATCGGTCGCCAGCGAGCTGCCATGCTCATGCAGGTACGCGAACTTCTGTCCATCCGGCGCGAAGGCCACCGGACTATCGATGTCATTCAGCACCAGCCGAGGCGTGCCGCCCAGTACCGGGGAACTGTACAGCGAATCGATGTCTTCGTCCGATTCCTCGCGTCGCACGAAGTAAATGTAGTTTCCATCCGGAGAAAAAGTCAGCCCGGTGTAACGCGTGGCGGCGGGCGCCACCACTTGGGTATTGCTTCCGGTGGGAATGTGCCGCAGCCACAGCGATTGCGTCCCGCTCTCTTGCATCACGTGCAATAAATACTTGCCATCGGGAGACAGCGCGGCGCGCGAAACCTTCCCGTTGTTGGTGAGATTTTCGATGGATACCTTTTCAAACGGTGTATGCCGCGTGCGCTGCACCAGAGTGTATCCGCCGA
>JBEKVU010000282.1:0-5980 GCA_049513775.1 Candidatus Acidiferrum sp. | reverse complement strand
TTCTTGTGCGGGATTGGCGCGGGGCTGATCGAGATTCTGGTGAAGGTGACGCCCATGTTGTGGGGGCATCGCCCGGCGGACATTCCGACCATTGGCGCTTCCGGAGCGATCTTTGGAATTTTGATGGCCAACGCGGTGTTGTTTCCGGATCGGCAGGTATGGATCTTCCCTTTCCCCGTGGCCATTCCGATGCGGCCGTATGTGGCGGTGATTGCGGCGATTGAGTTTGTTTCCACGCTGGGCATCGGCGGGGATGCGGTAAGCCATGTGTGCCATCTCGGCGGGATGCTGGTCGGCTGGATTTATTTGCGGCGGGGATCGTTTTTGTACAACGTGCGTAATACGGTTTCTGACTGGCGCTTGCAACGGAATCGCAAAAAATTTGAAGTGTTCATGGGCAAGCACAAAAACGAGCCGCCGTCGCGGCCGGATAATTGGGTGAATTAGCTCTGCTCGCGCCCCTTAATCCTGCGCCGCGCCAATCACGTGGAACTTCATGAAGTTGGTGGTGCCGCGAACGCCCATCGGGGTGCCCGCTACGATGCCGATGACGTCGCCTTTGCGGACCAGTTTTTCTTCGAGCAGGCGTTTTTCCGCGATGGCTGCCAGGCCGTCGATTTTGCGTACATCGGAAATGTCGCGCGGCATCACGCCCCAGATGAGCGCCATGCGGCGGCGCGTTTCGGCGATCGGGGAAAAGGCCACGATGGGCACCAAGGGTCGGTAACGCGAGACCAGTCGCGCGGTGAAGCCGCTGTGCGTGAATACCGCAATCACCTTCATGTGCAGTTCGCGGCTGGCATGGCAGACCAGTTCGGCCACCGACTCGGCTACTTTTAGTTTTTCTTGCACGCTGCTCGGCTGGGGAAATTCGCGGATACTGGCTTCGGCTTCTTCAATAATGCGCGCCATCATGCTGACCGCTTCGACGGGATAGTTTCCGGAGGCGGTTTCGGCGGAGAGCATCACCGCGTCGGAGCCGTCGAAGATCGCGTTGGCCACATCGGAAGCTTCGGCGCGCGTGGGGCGCGGATTTTCCGTCATCGATTCGAGCATTTGCGTGGCGGTGATGACGGGGCGGCGAAATTCACGGGCACGCGAGATGATCGTTTTTTGCACCACCGGGACGCGCTCGGGGTTCATTTCGACGCCAAGGTCACCACGCGCGACCATGACGGCGTCGGCACAGCGCAGAATGGCGTCGAGGTTTTCGATGGCCTCGGGCTTTTCGAGCTTGGCGATAACCGGAGTGTCGTAGCCCGCACGTTTGATCAGCGATTTGGCCAGCAGGACGTCTTCCGGGCGCCGCACGAAGCTGACCGCCACATAGTTCACTTCCTGCTCAAGAGCGAACGCCAAGTCCTGGCGATCTTTCGGCGTGAGCGCCGGCACGCGCAATTTCACGCCGGGAAGATTGATGCCCTTGTGCTCGCCGAGCGGGCCGCCGTTTATGACTTCGCAGATCACTTCTTGCCCGCGCACTTGCTGCACGCGCAACTCGATCAGGCCGTCGGAAAGCAGGATGCGCGCGCCGCGGGTTACTTCTTTCGGAAGCGGCAGAAACGTGGTGTTCACGCGCGTAGAATCGCCAAGAATTCTCGCTGTGGTGATGATGAATTTTTGCCCTTCGCGCAGAACCACCGGTTGGCCGCCGGCGAGCACCCCGGTGCGGATCTTGGGGCCCTGCAGGTCCGCGAGAATAGCAATCGGTTTTTCGAGCTTTATGGCCAGGGCGCGCAGCGCCGCGATGCTTTTGGCGTGTTCGTCGTGCGAACCGTGGGAAAAATTCAGGCGCGCCACGTCCATTCCGGCGCGCAACAGGCGTTCCATGATTTTCGGCGAACGGCTGGCCGGGCCGATGGTGCAAACAATTTTAGAATGTCTGAATTCCATGCGAAATCTTCGCCCAGGCGGATCGCATTGCAAATAGCTGGTCGCCCAGCTATTACTTTACTTGGTTTTGCTATCGCGTGCCCGCAAACTCCGCCACAATTTTGCTCATGAGGTCCACGCCTTTGGCAAAGGAGGCTATGGCGAGCCGCTCGTCGTCGCCGTGCATGCGCTTTAAGTCTTCGTCGGACAAGGGAAAAGGCACCAATCCATAGGCTTGCACGTTGTGCAGACGCAATTGCGAAGAGTCCGTGGCCCAGGTGGATTGAAAAGGCAGCGTGGGTGCCCCGCCAAATTCGCGTGTGGCAATGCGCGCGATGGTGGCGTAGAAATCGTTCTCGAGCGAGGAGTCTGGCGCAGCCAGGCCGGCGTTCGGGAGCACCTCGAGCCGTACCATTGGATCGTTCACCAGCTTATTCAAATCGTCGACAACGGTGTTGATCGTGTCGCCGGGCAGCAAGCGCACGTTGAGATTGGCACGCGCTTCTCCGGGAATCACGTTGCGCGCCGTGCCGGCATTCAAAATCGTCGGAGCGATGGTGTCGCGCAACATGGAGTTCCACAGCGGACTGGCGTCGGAAATAACGCGCTGCGCGTGTTCGCCCCGATCCGGGGTGTCCAGTGAACGGATCCATTTGCCGATTTCATCGTCCTCAAGCGGCGCCAGACCTTCAAAATATCTCCGGACGATCGAAGTGAAGCGCACCGGTGCGCTGTAGTTGCCAATCTTAGATACGGCCGTTGCCAGGTGTACTACGGCATTGTCTTTGGTAGGTTGCGATGCGTGGCCGGAAGGGCCGCGGGCAATCACCGTGATGTTTGCGGAAACCTTTTCGCTGGCTTGCAAGCCGATGTACTGCACTTTGCCGTTTTTGACGAAGACGTTGCCACCCTCGTTGATGGCAAATCCCGCCGCAAATTTATCCCAATATTTCTGCGCCAGAATCCGGATGCTGGCGTCGCCGCTGGTTTCCTCGTCGGCGGTGGCGAGAAAGATGACGTCACGATTCAAGTGCGCCGCCGAGCGTTTCAGCGCGATGAAGGCAGCAAGATTGGCGGCTAGCATGCCTTTGTCGTCGATCGCGCCGCGACCGTAGATGTACCCATCTCGAACAACCCCGCCGAAAGGATCGACCGTCCAACGCGTCTTATCCGCGGGCACCACGTCCAGGTGCGCGACAAGCAGCAAGGCCTTTGACGGCTCAGCGACCGCAGAGCTGCGCAGTCGCGCCACCACCGCGCTGCGGCCCGGCACGACTTCCAGAATTTCCGGCGTCAAACCTTCTTTCTGGAGCACCGCAGCCACATATTTCGCCGCCGGGGCTTCGCCGCCTGGCGGATTCGAGGTATTAATCTTGATTAAGTCGGTGAGCCAGCCCTGCGCTTCCTGGGCGAGAGTAGCGGTGCCGTCGGGTTGCGGAGGTGTCGCGCTTGGCGGCCGATTTGGTGGAGTATTTGAGGGAATTCCGGGTCCGCTAACGGTCTGGGCAGACAGCGGCGAAGCCGCCAAACAAAGCGACGCGAAAAGCGTCGCGAGAAACCTCCGCGTGCGCGCCGATTTTCGGCACACCTCTGTTCTATAATCCACGAATCCACCCTCGCTTCTCGCCACTGCTCTTGGCAGCGCCCGGGGCAAAATCATCCCCAGTAAACTTTTTACAGGGAATGTGCTTCATACTAGCACGCGGGTATCGGGGCTTGGCCGGGGGCAATTCGCGGACGTTGCGTAACCTCAACGGGCTATTCGGGTTCTATTGGTTACCGTGGGGCCGACCGCGATGGCCAACCGAGTTTGCCGAGCGGAGTTAAGATAGGTTTCCCGGAAAATCGTGCCGGGATGCAGGTCTCTTCGGCTTAGGCGTACAGGAGTGAAACGGTGAGCATGAACGCAAAGTACAGTCGAATTCTAGCCACAGCTTTGCTGGCGACGTTCTGCGTGGTGGCTACGACGAGCCTCCGCGGGCAAGCGCCAACAGGTCCGCAGGGCGGCGCACAACCGCCGCAAAACGCTCCTACGAGCCAGACTCCGCCCCCGGCGACGCCGCCGCCACAAGCCGGCGTGGCCATTTCCGTCGAATCGCCCATCGTTACCGTCGACGCCGTGGCAACCACGCAACACGGCGATCTGCTGATGGGTCTCAAAAAAGAAAATTTCAAGATTACCGACGACGGCGTGCCACAAACCATCACCGGATTCAACGCCGGAGATTCCCCCATCACCATGGTGGTGCTGATGGAATTCAGTTCGCGTGCCTACGGTTTCTTTTCCGCGTATGCAAAATACTGGGTGGATGCGTTATTCCCTAATCTGCAGCAGCGGGATTGGGTCGCGCTCGAGACTTTCGACATGAAGACCCGCCTGGAAGTGGATTTCACGCAGGATAAAAATGAAGTTCGTAACGCCGTCTATCACCTGTTCTTTCCTGGTTTCAGCGAGTCCAACGTCTTTGACGCGCTACTTGAAACCAATGATCGCTTGCAAGACGTGAAAGGCAAGAAATCCATCCTGCTGCTGGCCAGCGGAATCGATACATTTTCAAAACACACGTTGGACCAAACTTACAAACAACTGCGCCAGAGCGGTGTGCCGATCTTCTGCGTGGGCCTCGGCAAGGTGTTCACCAACATGCGCGAACTGCACGGATCGCAACGCTCGGAAATCGATTTCCTGCAGGCGGAAAACGAACTGAAGACTTTTTCATCGATGACCGGAGGATTCGCGTGGTTTCCGCAATTTGACGGCGAGATACCGGGGATCTTCCAGTCGGTCGCGGCTTTTTTGCGGCATCAGTACAATTTGTCGTACACCCCGACGAATGGAAATGACGGCAAGTATCACAAAATCAAGGTGGAGCTGGTGGCGCCGGACGGCGGCCCTTTCACGGTGGTGGACCAAAAGGGCAAGAAACAGAAGTACGTGGTATACGCACGCGAAGGCTATCAGGCCCCCAAAGGCGGAGTCGGCGATTGAGCAACACCGTCCTGTGGCGGCCGCCGCCTTGTGAGGCGGACGCTCGGGTGGTCGCCAAAGCGATTTCTAGTAGCCCTTGGCCAGATCGACGCGATTAGAAAGCTCTTTGCCGGCGAACCATTCCTCGAGCAACCGCACGAGCAACTCGGTTTCGCGCTGCCACAAACGGCTGCTCACCGCACTGGTGTGCGGTGTAATAAAGAGATTTGGCGCCGCCCATAAAGCGCTCTCCGGCGGCAATGGCTCGTTCTCGGTAACGTCCAGCGCCGCCCCGCCGAGCCGCCCCCGCTCCAGCGCGCGCGCCAGCGCATTTTCGTCAATCGCCGAACCCCGTCCCAAATTGATCAATCTCGCTCCGCGCTTCATTCGCACGAAGCGTTCCTGGTTAAAGAGCTGCTTGGTCTGGCCAGTTTCCGGCACCGCCAGCACTACGTAGTCGGCTTCGGGCAGTACTTCATCCAAACCTTCCGCGGAAACAATTTTGTTCGCGTGTGTAGCGTCGCCTTGGCCGGAACGTGTGACGCCGATAACCCGCATGCCAAACGCCCCGGCGCGCACGGCAATCTCCCGGCCGATGGAGCCGAAACCAATTATGAGTAGGGTGGCGCCGTGGAGCTCCGTCAAGTGCTGCGGCTTGTCCCACAACAATTGCTGCGACCACAGCTTCTCGTCCTGCTGGCGCACGGTGTCGGGGAAGTTACGCGCCATCGCCAACATCACGCCGATGGCGTGTTCCGCCATGGGAATGGAAAAAACTCCGCTGGCATTGGTGACCGCGATTCCAGAGGCGATGAGCTCCGGATACGCAAGTTGCCCGACTCCAGCAGAGGTCGAATGAATCCATTTAAGCTTGGTAGCGATTTGCAACTGTTTAGGAAGCAAGAACGCTCCGACGAAGATATCTGTGTCGGGAAGTTCGGGCGGCAATTCGGTGAAGGTAGGAGCGTGCGCCACGCGCATCTCCGGCCAGCGTTGCCTAAGTGTTTCAGCGACCAGTGGCTTCGCTTGCCACTCGGTAAACGGTTGCCAAGCGCAGATGGTTACCTTGGTGGTTTGTGGTGTGGTACGAGTCATGGCGCTGACTTTGTGTAGCTCAAAGGCCCTTCGAGGGTACTCAGA
>JBEKVU010000281.1:0-5992 GCA_049513775.1 Candidatus Acidiferrum sp. | reverse complement strand
GTCGCCAGATTCACCACAATCTGGTGTACCTGCGTTGCGTCCGCCAGCACGGTGTGCAGCTTTTCGGCAAACGTCGTGCGGAATTCGATCGTCGCCGGCAGCGTCGCGCGCACCAGCTTCAACGCCTCTTCGACCACCGGCTGCAAATCAATGATCTGCCGCCTGATCTCCCCGGGCCGGCTGAACGTCAGAATCCTTCGCACCAGTTCTGTCGCCCGCGCCCCGGCTTTGGCGATCTCCTGCAGGCTCTCTTGCACCGGGTTGTCCGGCGCCAAATCCGCCATGGCCAGCTTGGTGTTCCCCGTAATTGCCAGCAAAATGTTGTTAAAATCGTGCGCGATGCCACCGGACAGCGTGCCGAGCGACTCCAGCTTCTGCGACCTCAGTTGCAGCGCCTCCGCGCGTTTCCGCTCGCTGATGTCAGCCACTGTGCCCATCATGTGCGTGGCTGGCGCGCCGGCTTCGGCGCTGTATAGTCCTCCGCGCGCCCAAATCCAATGAATGCTGTGGTCCGGCCACACGATGCGGCACTCAAAATCGAGCGCCCGCCCGTGCTCTGTTAGCTCCCGGTAACTGCTCCGCACTCGTTCGCGATCCTCCGGCAGCACGTGCTCGAGGAAGATATCGAAGTTCCACTTTTCGACCGGCTGGCTATAGCCGAAGATCTTGTTGTGCATTTCCGACGTGGTGGCCAGTCTCGTTCGCAGGTCGACCTGCCAGTCCCCGAACTGCACCGATTCCAGCGCGATCCTGCGCGTGGCGTCGCTGCGTCGCACCGCCTCGATCGCCTTTACGCGCTCCGTGATGTCGCGCAGGATCACCGAGAATATTTTTTGTCCGTCGATTTGCGCATGTGAAATCGAAGCCTCGATGGGAAATTCCTCGCCGTCGCACCGCAGCCCATAGATCCCCGTCAACTCGCCCATTTTGCGCCGCGTGATGTTGATCTCGGAGAAATTGCGGAGGTACATGCTGTGCTTCGCGCGAAACCGCTGCGGCATAAGCCGCTCCAGCGACGTGCCCATCACCGTGGCCGCTGGGTAACCGAACATCTTTTCCGCCGCCGGATTGAACAGCGTAATCATCTGCTTTTCATCCACGGTGATCACCGCGTCCATCGCCGAACCGATCACCGCGGCTAGGCGCGCCTCTTCCTCCCGCATGGCCTGCTCGATGCGCCGCCGCTCCGTGGTGTCCCTCGTCACTTTCGAGAAACCCACTAGCCGGCCCTCGCGTTGCACCGAGGTAATCACCACGTCCGCCCAGAAGCGCGTGCCGTCCTTGCGCTGGCGCCAGCCCTCGCTCGTAAATCGCCCTTCTGTTTTGGCGACCTCCAGCTCGCGTTGTGGCAGCCCCGCGGTCCGCTCTTCCGGCGTGTAAAACCGCGAGAAATTCTGCCCGATGATCTCCTCCGCGGACCAGCCTTTCAGTTGCTGCGCACCCAGATTCCAGCTGGTCACCACGCCCTCGGGGTCGATCATGAAGATGGCGTAGTCCTTCACCCCGGCGATGGTCAGCCGCATCCGCTCCTCGCTGGCCAGCAGCAGCTCGTTCTTCTGGCTCAGTTCCTGCGTGCGCTGCGCTACAGTCATTTCCAGCGCACCGCGCGCAGCGTCGGTTTCCGCAAGGGCTGTCTCCAGTCTCTCTCGAGTTTTTCGCAGGCGGTCGAACACGGAACTGATTGACACTCCGCACACTGCGAAGATCGCCGCCGTAATAGGGAACTTGGGGTCTTCCACGTGGAAAGAGAATTGCGGCGACGTAAAAATGTACAATACCAGAACGACGGAGAAGGCCGTGGCCATTAGTCCGCCCAGCAACCCGCCCAGCCACGCGCTGAGAAAAATCGCCGGATAGAAGAATACCCAATACAGCGGTTTGACTAGCGGCCACGCCGCGAGCTGCGCCAGCGCTGCGGCCACTGGCACGAATTGCGCCAGCCACGGGTGCGCCCTGCCCGCCACGGCCCCTACCCTCTTTCGCATGGCCATTTTGTTGTGCCTCTTACCGCGCTGACGTCCATTCGGCGTGGCGGCCGCCAAAATCAGCCGCACGCGCCGCCCTTTGGCGCCACGCTACCGCTCGTGCCGGAGGATGTGCGGACTTACAGGGAACTCACCGCAACCGGCGATATCTTCACCTGGAGTAGGGGTTGTCGTCTGCGCCGAACGCACCGAGTGCTGCTTTTTCAACAGGGAAACAGACTACAGAAGGGGGGGTTGCAGAAAGCCTATCGCGCGCGTAGATCGTTGTCAACGAATGTGACCGCGGTGATACGGCCTACTTTGTACCCAGCCGGCCCGCTCGGTCTAACGCCTCTTTTCACATACTGGATCCGTAACTCGCGCAAGTATTTCATGAATGTTAATCTGCGGTTAATTAAACGTATAGTAAAATTCTCCAATGCAGAGAACCTCGCCGTCTGTATCAGTTCCGACACAACTTTATCGTGCCCACGCCTTTCGGCGCTCCGTTGCGCGCAGTAACTAGTTAGTTAAATAAGTCGCCACAAACACCCTAGAATGAATGCTTGCAAAAGTGCATGAAAACAAAGGAATTTTAAGTCCCTTTCTAAGGTAGCACTTTCGCAAAACCCCGGGTGTACTCAGTTGCCTGGAAGGTCCAAAACTGCCTGATTCCTGTCCACCTGTGGCCCGTTCCCGATTTAGGAAACCAGGATCGGCATCGGCATGAACGAGAGCACAAACACCATCAGCGCCAGAAACGCTCCGAAGCGTCTCCTGGGATCAAGCTCTTCGGGATCGTAGATCGGCGCCACGCGCAGAAACTTAATGCCCAGTAGCAGCGCCGCCCACACGTACCACAGAAACGATTGCCCCACATACCCCAGAAAAATCAGCGCGATCGGCAGCAACCATGAAACCACGTAGTGCGCGCGCGGACTGATCGAACGCAAGATGTGCCCGCCATCCAGCTGCCCTGCGGGAAGCAGATTCAGCGACGTCGCAAAAAGCCCCACCCAGGCGGCGCGCCCGATCGGATCGATCAGCAAATTTGTGACCGGCACGTTGGGATACAGCATGGCGGAAAGCACGTGCAACAGCAGCGGGTTACCGAAAGCCAACTGCGTCTGGGGATACGGACTGGAAATGAGCTTCGCGTGCAAAATGCCGTACAGCAACGCCGGAACGGCAAACACAAATCCCACCAGCGGCCCGCTCGCGCCCACATCAAACAGCGACCGATTGGTGCGAATCGGCGAACGCATCAGGATGAACGCGCCAAACGTGCCGATTAGCGACGGAAACGGAATGAAGAACGGGTAGCTCGAATGGATGTGGTGCCGCCGGCACGCGAAGAAGTGCCCCAGTTCATGCGCCAGCAAAATGGTCAGCAGCGTTAGCGCGAAGGGCAACCCAGCGAGCAGAGCTCGCGGATGCTGGTAGAAAAGCTGGTACGCGCGCAGCAGTTCGGTGAACGATGCCGGTTCGCTGCGCTTGAAGGTCACGGCGAACTGCGTTCCCGCGGCGAGCGCCGTCCCGAGCGTCAGCAGAAATAGCGCGACCGCCAGCAGCAGGCTCTTGATCGATGGGCGCGGAAACGGTTGATGAATCCGCTCTTCTGCGACCGGACGCCATTCGGGCTGCAGGTCAATCGTATGGGTAATGGTGGTGGCTTGCGACAGGATGTTTGCTCTGGGCCTGAGATTTGTGAAGCGCCCCGCTACAGACCGCTTAAGCAATAGTACAACACAGAAAACGAAGCGGACGCTAGTGCGGCAGCGGATTTGTTTCGTCGCAGGAGAGAGCTTTCGTCAGGAAAGATTTCGATTGTGGTGCCGGACTCCAGTCCGGCCTGCTGTAGCGGAGGCATCTACCGATCGCCGCGGACCGCGCTTAATCACAACTCAGGGCTTGGCTTCTTCTAGGCCCTGCAACTCTTTGCCGGGCTTGAAGCGCACGGCTTTCCCAGGAGGAATGCTCACCTCTTCGCCGGTGCGTGGATTGCGGCCGATGCCCGTCTTGCGGGGCTTGACGCTGAAGACGCCGAAGCGGCGGAGCTCGATGCGCTGGCCGCGGCCAAGCGCATTTTTCAGAGACTCGAAAACCGTCTCCACGGCTTGCTCCGCTTTGGTGCGGCTCACGTTCGTGGTGGTCACCACGGCATTCACGATGTCCAGCTTGATCACACAGGCCTCCCGCCAATCCGTTGGCAGATGCTAGAGGGTGCGCCGCAGGTTGTCAAGGACATGACGCTTACACTACACTGAGCGTCTTTCCGAATGCATTTTATTTTTTTGCGCGGCGCGGGATGCGCGCTGCTGCCTGGAGGAATGGATGTCTGTAAGGCCCGACCGCTGGATCCGCAAGATGTCGCTGGAGCACAAGATGATTGAGCCGTTCACCGACCGGCAGGTGCGCGAAGGGGTGATCAGCTACGGCGTGTCGTCCTATGGCTACGATATTCGCGTCGCGGATGAGTTTCAGATTTTCACGAATGTGAATTCCACGATCGTGGATCCCAAGAAATTCGATGCGCGTTCGCTGGTGGCCTTCCAGGGCGATGTCTGCATTATTCCCCCGAACTCTTTTGCGTTGGCGCGCTCGGTGGAATACTTTCGCATCCCCCGCAATGTGCTCACCATCTGCGTCGGCAAATCTACCTACGCGCGGTGTGGAATCATTGTGAACGTCACGCCGTTTGAACCGGAGTGGGAAGGCTTCGTCACGCTGGAAATCAGCAACACCACCCCGCTGCCCGCGAAGATTTACGCCAACGAAGGATTGTGCCAGGTGATTTTCTTCGAGTCGGATGACGATTGTGAAGTTTCGTACAAAGACAAAAAAGGGAAGTACCAGTCGCAGGGCGGAATTGTTTTACCGCGGCTTTGATTGTCGAATTTCAAAGACAAAGCGTGCAGGGAGTTCGACAGCTAGGCAAGCTGGGGCGCAGCATGCTGCGCCCCTACAAAGGCTGGAGCTCAGCTGTGGACTACGCCGGCTACGGGGTAGCCTTGTTCGCGCCAGGCGTCGAGGCCGCCCTGTAATGGGCGGATGTGCTTGATTCCTTGTTTGCGGAGAAGCAAAGCGAGGCGGGCGCTGGTGGCTTCGTTGGGACACGTACAGTAGAGAATTACCTCGCGGTCGCGCGGCAGACGATCGTTTTTCTGCTCGAGTTCCTTGGCGTCGATGCGGAACGCACCGGGAATGGTCTCGGGATCGGCGTCGAAGTCTAGCGGATGGCGCAGGTCAACGACCATCACGGATTCACCAACGTCCATTTTCTCTTTCAGTTCCTCGACGGTGATGCGCGAAATGCGCAGTTCACGCATGAAGCGCTTGCGCGCGATGAATTTATAGAGGATGTAGCCGGCCATGGCGGCGATGATGAGTACGAGCAGGCCGCTGCCCAGGGTCGCGGCGCGCTCGGCGATGTATTCGATCTGTCCGCTGAAAACGAACCCCAGTAAGAGGAAGCTGCCGGCCCAGATTGCGGAACCGCCGGTATCGTAGAGCAGAAAACTTCCCAAGCGCATGTGGAAAACGCCGGCCAGCGGCGGCGCCACGGTGCTAAAGCCGGGGAAAAACTTGGCTACCAGCAGGGAACGCGCGCCCTGCGTCGAAAACAGGCCTTCCGTCTTGCGCACGCAGGAATCCGGCTCGAGAGAGATCTTGCACAGCAGTTGCAATACTTTGATGCCCTTGAGGCGGCCCATCTCATACCAGATGGAGTCGGCGCAGACCGAGGCGAAAACGCTGATGCCAAGGGCGGCGAAAAAGCTCATCTGGCCGCTGCCGGAGAGTGCCCCCGCGGCCAACAGCAGCGGCAACGAAGGCACGGGCAGCCCGATTTGTTCCGCGAAGACCCAGCCCAGCAATACGGCGTAACCGTGATGAAGAAGAAACTCGAGCGTGCTGTGCATGAAACCCGGAGAGCTCCTTCAACCGCTTCGTAAGTATAGACGCGACTTACGAAAGGAAAGAAGCAGTATGGCCCCAGTGGCCGGACATGACAAATTCAGTGAGCGGCT
>JBEKVU010000280.1:0-6058 GCA_049513775.1 Candidatus Acidiferrum sp. | reverse complement strand
GCCAGGTAACGTTTGGCACCAGCGATGTGGGCAAATTCAAGTCCGAGGCCGCGCGCGAACGGCTTTCGAATTTGAATCCTGCAATTGAGATTGTGGCCTACGAAACGAAATTGACCAGCGAGAACGCGCTGGAACTCTTCAAAGACTACGACGTCATCGTGGATGGCACAGACAATTTCCCTACGCGCTATCTGGTAAACGACGCCTGCATTTTGCTGGGCAAACCGAACGTGTACGGTTCGATTTTCCGCTTTGAAGGTCAAGCCACCGTATTTGGCATGCCGGATGGTCCATGCTACCGGTGTTTATATCCAGAGCCGCCTCCGCCGGGGTTGGTACCATCGTGCGCCGAGGGTGGCGTACTCGGCGTGTTGCCGGGCATCGTTGGTTCGATCCAGGCCATGGAGACCATCAAGCTCCTGCTGAAGGCCGGCGATAGCCTGTCTGGGCGGCTGCTGCTGTTTGATGCGCTGGGCATGAAATTCCGCGAATTGAAACTGCGCAAGAATCCGAGCTGCCCGATGTGCGGCGAGCCTCGCACCATCAACAAGTTGATCGACTACTACGAATTCTGCGGAGTACGCGGCGAAGAAGCCCCGGAGGTAAATTTACACGTGCCTGAGATTTCCCCGAAAGAGTTGAAAGCGCGGCTGGACCGTGGGGATGATTTGTTCATCCTGGACGTGCGCGAGCCGCACGAATATCAGATCTGCAATTTGCACGGCCATTTGATTCCGCTAGGCGAACTGCCGCGCCGCGTGCACGAGCTCGATTCGTCGCAGGAGATTGTGGCGCACTGCCGCAGCGGAAAGCGCTCGGCAGAGGCCGTGGATTTTCTGCGCAAGGCTGGCTTCAAGAAAATATTGAACCTGACGGGTGGTATTCTGGCGTGGTCGGATCAGGTCGATCCTTCCGTGCCGAAATATTGAGATTGATTGCGGTGCGCAAGCGCCCATTCAGGCGCCTCAAGCCGGGCTCGAACGACAAGTTCAAATCGACTGTAACTATAAGGATGGGTATGCCCACGACTAAAATCATCATTGGCAACAATGGACCAATCCGCGTCGAAGGCGACTTTGAGATTGTCGACGCGCAAGGCAACGCTTTTGGACTCGCCGGACGCACGGCCATCGGCCTCTGCCGCTGCGGCCAATCGGCAAATAAGCCGTTCTGCGACGGGTCGCACAACGCTGCCGGGTTCAAAGACACGGTCGTGGCGCGGGATCTTCCCCCTGCCAAGCCCAAGATCTAATGTGAGAAAGCCTGAAAGGGTCTGTTCCACAACGTGAGACTGTCTCAGGGTGAGACAGTGCCGGCCGAACGGCGTGATACTGCCCGCAGGATCGGGTAACTCTAACGAAACAAATATGATAATTCCCTAAGGCCGCGTTTTCGGGGTATTTTTTGCTGTCTCGCAGGTGTGTCGCCAAGTCCTTCCCTTTTTTGGCACCAACGTAATCCCCTAAAATTCAATAGCTTACAAGCCGACAATTCCGAGCAGAAAAGGGCACCAACTTGCATTCCTTGGGAGTTGTCCGCTTTTCTTCGGCATTTGGGGGTTTTCGTGGGCGGTTGGGGCAAGATGACCGGGTTTCACGGTGACGGGGCTTTCGCTAAGTCCACGCACGATGCTGTCGCCCCATCTTTGTTGGCGGCTGGCGCCGTTTCCGGCGCGCCTGATTCGGGCGAGAGCGCGGAAGTCGCGGCCGCGACCGTTCCCGCGGTCTCGTCTCAAATCGCTGGATTGCGGCCCGGTATTCTCATGGCCTCGGCGGCTGCGGTGTTGTTGATTTTCTTTGGAGCGATTTTCTACCTGCGGCAGTCGGGCGTGTCGGGCTCTCCGGAAACGTATCTCTATCTGGAAGTGGGTGGGACGCTGCTGAGTTTCTGCTATGCGGCGAATGCGCTCGTGCGTTTTCGCGGCACGCATGATCGTACCGCCTTGATTCTAGCGTTTGGTTTTGTACTCTCCGGAATTATCGAAGCAGTGGCGTACTTCGGGCTGGATAATCTGCTGGCGTCGGGCCCGGCGGCCATGTCACACATCCCGCTCGGCTGGATGGTCAGCCGGACGCTGTTGGCGGTACTGCTGCTGGCGGCGATTGCGGTCGAACGCTACATGCCGACCGCGCGGCAGCCAAGTAAAGAGACGGCTGGTGCGTTGCTGGTGGTGGCGGTGGCCGCGTATTTGACAAGCGCGGCATTTCTGGCGGCGCCTGCCGCACCGGTGGCCCACGCGCAAAACCTAATCTCACGGCCATGGGACTTGCTCCCGGGCGTGTTGTTCTTCATCGCGGCGCTCAGCTTCTATCAGCGCATCGCTTCGAACAAGAATCCTGCCACGCTGTACGACTACACCCTGCTGGCCGTGGCTTCATTGAACGTCGTCTGCCACGTCTCCGCCGCATTTTCCACGCGTATGTTTGATGGACCATTTTTTCTGGCGGAGTTGAGCAAGACGGCCGGTTACGTGGTGATGCTCTCGGGCGCGCTGCTTGATCAGGCGCGGCTTTTTGACCAGGTGCGCAGCATGGCGGTAAGCGATTCGCTGACCGGCCTTTCGAATTATCGGCGGCTGATCAGCGTTCTCGAGGCGGAGCTGGATCGTTCGCGCCGGACGCAGCGTCCGTTCAGCATCGTGTTGCTCGATATGGACGGGCTGAAGGCCATCAACGATCGCTTCGGACATTTGACGGGAAGCCGCGCGCTGGTGCGGTTGGGCAAGATTCTGCGCAGCCACTCGCGCGCGATCGATACCGCGGCGCGGTATGGGGGAGACGAATTCGCGCTGGTGCTTCCGGAAGCCGGGCCGGACATCGCCCATCGTGTAGTAAGTCGCATTCGCGAACGCATGGCGGCGGAAGTGGAATCGCCGGCGCTTTCTGTGAGCGCGGGCGTGGCGGCCTTTCCTGAAGACGGCGATACGCCGGAAAAACTCTTGGGCGCCGCGGATCGTGCGCTGTACGGCATGAAGAATCGCGGCGGCGGCGTGCAGAAGAATCTGGCGCGAATCGCGGCGTGTCTATGAGATCGCCGCTAAGAATGGCGCGCAAGGTGGATTTCACGCTGCAACGCGCGGATGCGCGCATTCCCATGGAAATACCGGTGGTGCTCGACGGCCATCTCCGCGTACCAGGCGCGGAATCGACTTTTACGGAAAACGTGAGTGCGCGTGGCGCGCGGGTGATTAGTGTGCGCCGCTGGCAACTCGACGAGCGATTGACGTTCGTCTCGCGCACCGGAGAATTTCGCTCCTCGGCTCGAGTAGCTTACTGCCAACCAGTGCAAGGCGACGGCTTTGCAGTTGGATTGGAGTTCCTCGAACCAAAAGGGCGATGGGTAGTTCAATCCCCAAGATAGCTTGATCTGTAAGAAGACGAGCGGAAAGGGAGGGGAACGTCGAAAAAGGAAGTCAGAAAACTAGCGCGAAGTAGAAGTACAGTATTCTGAAGCGCCGGAGCGGGAAACAACCGCACGGCGCTTCTCGTTTTTGTGGCGTACTCCTCCATCTTCATCTGCTGATTTTGCTTCGGAATTATTTGCGACGCAAAACGTCTTCGTAAACCTTAATGGTGTTTTCCACCATGCGTCCGGCGGAAAGTCGCAGTTGAATATCCGCGCGCGCGGCTTTGCGCAAACGTTCGCGCAGTTCCGGGTGTTCGATGAGTTGCGCCATGGCCGCGGCGAACGCCGGGCCGTTCGGTTCCGCAACCAGCGCGGTGCGACCGGCTTCCACGACTTCGCCAAGTCCCCCGCAGACCGTGGAGATGCAGGGAATTTCCAGAGCAAGCGCGGTTTGCAGCGCCGTTCCGAGGGCTTCGAATTCCGACGGAAAGACGAAGGCATCGAGTGCGGCGTAGACGGTGCCCACATCCTGCACGAAGCCGAGAAATCGCACCGCGTCTTCTTGCGCGAACTGCTTGGTGAGCGCAGTGAATTCCGCCAAGCGCGGCCCATCTCCCGCTAAGAGCAAGCGGGCCTCGGGATGCGTCTCGCGGACCTTGGCCAATGCCGCAATCAGATGCTCCTGGCCTTTGCCTTCCACTAGAAAGCTCACGCAACCAAAAACGAATTCTCGATCGCTCAAGCCGTACTGCCGGCGAGCCGCGGTGCGTTTTTCCAGCGTGACGAGCACTGGAATCTCCACACCCTCGTTAACCATCGAAATCCGCGCGGGTGCGATTCCAGACTCCATCAATTTTTGCGCCACGGCCTTGCTGTTGGGCAAGAAGCGCGTGACCGCGCGAAAGCGCGCCTGCGAAATCCAATTCGTTTTCAATAGGAACAGGATGCGGCGGGAAAAAAGCAGCGGCGCGCGCTTGTGAGCGTGGGCGAGCCACGCGGCGGTGAGAGCGTGGGGTTCGTTCACATGAACCAAATCGAAACGCACACTGCCCATACGACGCCGAATCGCCCTGGCGGTGCTGAAGCGCAACGTGTTTTGCGAAACCTCTGTCACCACAATGCCTTCCGCCGCACTGCGTCGCGCGAGCGGAGCATCGCGCGCGGCGATTAGTTCCACACGATGGCCCGCCGCGCGCAAGCCGCGTAGCAGCAGCAGCGCCTGGCTCTGCCCGCCGCGCCAATCGCGGTCAAGGTCCACGAAGAGAACATTCATTTCGCGCGGACCTCGGCACGTAGCAATTCTCCGAGCTTGCGATATTTGAGCCGCACGGCGCGCGCGGCCATTTGTGCAATCAGGGCGCCGCGATAGCCGTCCAAAAATCCCCCGCGCAGGAAATAATTCTGCAACCAGCTCCACGGTGTGCCCAGCCACAGGCCCCCGCGCCAATTCTCTTTGCCGTTGGCAAACATCTGTTGCGCGGCCAGTGTGGTGTAGCGCTCGACTTTTTCTTCGTGCTCCGCGAAGCTTTCGATGGTGAAGTGCAGCAGGTCTCCGGCTAGGCGCCCTGGCGCACCTTCAAAACGCAGCGCCTCGTGGACGATGCCGGTAAAGGTGGCGGCGTCTCGGCGGTACAGCCGGCGCTGAAAGTCAGGATACCAGCCGGAGTGATTGATCCAGGCGCCGAGATACCACGTGCGCCGGGCGAATTCGTACACCTGGAATTGCGGTGTACGTTGTTTCCACTCCAGCAGGGAAGTTTGCAATTGCGCGCTGAGCTCTTCGTCGGGCGCAAGGCACAGAATCCACTCGTTGGCAGCCTGCTGCGCCGCAAAGTTTCGCTGCTCGGCATAGTTGGTGAACGCGCGAAGCACGAATTTGCCGCCGAACTCGTCAACGATTTCCCTGGTCCGATCCATGCTGCCGGAGTCCACCACCACAATTTCGTCGGCGATAGCTGCCAGCGAAGCCAGGGAGCGTGCGAGGCGGCGTTCTTCATTCAGCGTGATCAGGCAGGCGGAGAGGCGGTTCATCGACAGGGCAGCACGCGAGGAATCGCCGCCAGTATCTCACAGTTGCAGGACCGCGGAATGCATCATGCCACGCTGTTTTGAGGACCGGCAGCGGGCGTGGCTGCGCGTTTGTTATGTTACGATTACATTCATCCATAAAAGAAGGTCGATCAGGAGAACGTCGTGACGGAACACATCTCACGCAAAGAATTGAAGCAAGACAAGATCAAAGAGACCCTCGAGCATGGCGCGCAGGCGGTCTATTCGCACAGCCAACTGACCGCGATTTTGTTGTTGGTGCTGGCGCTCGCGGCCGCCGGCTATGTGGGCTGGAAGTTTTATAGCGACCGCCAGAACGCCAAGGCCGGACTCGAATTTGACGCGGCGATGAAGGTCTATAACGCGCGGATTGCGGGAAGTCCTGAGCCCGGCGCCGATCCCAACGAAGCGGTGTATCCCGATGAATCCGCCCGTGCCAAAGCTGCCGTGCCGAAATTTCAGGCGGTCACCGCGAAATATCCCAACACCAACAGCGGACGTCTGGCCGTTTATTATGTGGCCCTCTGTGACGAAAATATGGAACAGGTCAATCAAGCGCTCGAAGAGTTGAAGAAAATCAGCGGCTCCAGCGACAAGGAACTAGCAGCCATGGCGCAGTATCAAACCTCGGTAATCGATACCCGCACCGGGAAAACGGATGACG
>JBEKVU010000279.1:0-6061 GCA_049513775.1 Candidatus Acidiferrum sp. | reverse complement strand
ATTCCGGGAAAGCCGGCGTTCGACAATAATCGCTTTGGCGGCACGTTTGGCGGGCCGATTATCAAAAATAAATTGTTTATTTTTGGGGCTTACGAATACACGACGCTGCATGGTCAGGGAGCGGCAACGCCGCTGATTCAGCCGACGGCTTCCGGGTTGGCAACGCTGGAATCGATGGCGGCGGATCCGGAAGTGTTAAGTTTGCTGAAAACTTTTCCGGTAGCGCCCGCGGCAGACCTCGCGCCCATCACCGTTAATGGACAAGCCATTCCGATCGGCGACCTGATTTTGACCAGCCCGCTGTTTCAGCGCGAACACGACGCGCAGGTTAACGTGGACTATACGTGGGGACGTCACCAGTTTGGGGCGCGCTTTCTGCTGAATCAGGAAGATTTTATTTTGCCGGTGAACAACACCAATGCGCTGTTCAATCAGGGCGAGCCAGTGCACAACCGGAAGATCGCGTTGACGGATGTTTGGACGATCAACAGCCATTTGGTGAACGATCTGCGGGTGCAATATTCGCTGTTCACGGAGCTAACTACGAACCCGTGCGGAAACAACTGCCCCGCGGATGTGACGATCGGCGATTTGGGTGACAACACCAACGGGCCGTCGGATTTTACGTCGCAGAAGCAGAATACCTATCAGCTGATCGACAGCATTACGTGGTCGCACGGCAAGCACACGTTTAAGTTTGGCGGCCAATACAATCACTTCATTTATCCGCAATATTTTCTGCCGCGGAGCCATGGAGATTACTGGTACACGGACACGCAGGAATTCATCGACGACTTGCTGCCCAGCCAGGCGGGACGCACGCTGCGCGGCGCGGGGACGGGAAGCTTTCTCGGCACGCAAAGCGCGTTTTATGTTTATGCGCAGGACGATTACAAAATCACGCCGCGGCTGACGTTGAATCTGGGCGTGCGGTATGAATATTGGACCAATCCTCTGGGCGGGAACCTGCAGTCGCTGAACGCGATTTCCGACGTGCCGGGGGTAATCAATTTTGGAGTGCCCAAGACGGACAAGAATAATATCGGACCGCGTATAGGGTTTGCGTACGATCCGTTTGGACATGGAACGACGGCGATTCGCGGCGGGTTCGGGGTGGCTTACGACGTGAAGTTCCAGAACTTTGCATCGATCACGCTGCCGCCGCAACTGCAGAGTGAATTGAATCCAAATTCGGCTTGCACGCTCACGCCACAGCCTTCGTGGTGCGCGAGCTTCCTGAATCCGGCGGACGGCAGCGGCGCGGGATTTCTTGCGGGAGGGGGATTGCCCGCGACATACATTCCGCCCGCCAACCAGGCGGATGCACGGTCGCTGACAACGAGCTTCATCGACAATACCGTGATGCCGAAGATTCTTACGTGGTCTTTGGGCGTGCAGCACCAGCTTGCGAAAAATACCACCCTGGAAGTTCGCTACCTCGGGACGCGCGGATTGGAGTTGCCGGTGCAGGACCGCATCAATTTCGAGAGCGCTTTCGATGGCGGGGTGGCTCCGCTGCCGACGTTCTTTAGCAATGTGCCTACAACGTGGACGGCGGCAACGCCGACGGACGCGGCGTTCAACGCGTTCAATCCGAATACCTTCGCGCAGTATGGATTTGACGGGAACGTCACGGGGGATCCCCCACTGGCGAGCAGCATTTACCATGCGGGGTCGGTGAATTTCACGCAGCGTGCGCGGCACGGGCTGACGTTCAACGCGAATTATACCTACTCACATACCATTGACGATGCCACCAACGAATTCGCCAGTAGCTTGCTAAATCCGCGGCGCGCACAAGACACCGTGGAACTCGGGCAGGATCGCAGCAATTCGGACCTGGATGTGCGGCACCATTTCGCGATGTCGTGGACGTACCAGGTTCCGAACGTGCCGAGCGATAACGCGTGGGTGAAAGCGTTGGTCAATGGCTTTCAACTGGGCTCGGTGTTCCTGGTGCAGTCTGGACAACCGGTGACGCTACAGTCCGGCATCGATTCCAACGGGAATGGGGACACCGCGGGAGACCGCGTGGTGGTCAATCCCAATGGCGTTGGGCTGACGGGCTCGGATGTTTACGCGGTGTGTGAGATTCCGGGCGGCACCACGGCGTTTTCGAACGGCGGACCTGGGGCGTTCAACGTTCCGACCGGCGTGGCTAACGGGGGAGCGTGCTTCAATCCAGCGTTCAATCCGGCCAATCCGGCTTCACAACAATTCTTCCCGGCGATTGGGTACACGCCGGTCAATCCCAATGCCAAGTATGTTGTCGCCGGGCCTGGCGTCGTCGCCAACGTGGGACGGAACAGCTTCACCAGTCCGGGGTTCAACACGCTGAACATGAACATCGTTAAGAATTTCCACCTTTCGGAGAGCAAGTATTTCCAAGTGAAGGCGGATTTCTTTAACGTTTTGAATCACCCGAGCTATGCCCTGAGCAACGGTAACGTGTTCAACGTGGCAGGAACTACGACGGCCTTGAGCACCCAGGGTTATGTGTTGCCGACGGACCCCAACTTCCTCAAGGCTAACCAGTTCTTCAGCGGAGGGATTCGTTCTATTACGCTGGGGCTGAAGTTCGTGTTCTAACCAGCAGTGATGCGAAAGGCCGGAGGCGCGGTTCGCGCTTCCGGCCTTTTTTAATTGGATCGGTAAGGATCATTCGGCGCAGGGGGGCTGCGGAGAATGACGAAGCGTTGGGGTCTCGTGGCTATGGGGCCCTAGAACGGGCGATGGGTGAAGAGCAGGATTGCCGCACCGAGCAGAACGCTGGCGGCGATTAACGCGATGATGCCGGCCTTAAACCACACGGAGGAGATCGACGACGCAGAAAAAATGTCGCTGTGCCCGTTGGCGGGGGAGGCGTCCCGAGGAATTGTCGAGACGGACTTACGGGCTTCGTGTGTGGGCGTAGGCGGAATGTCGCTATATTCGACCGGCGCAATGAAGCTGTAGCCTTTGCGGGGAATGGTTTCGACGAAGACCGATTGTTCGGACGAATCGCCGAGAACCTGGCGGAGTTTGTTGACCGTGGTATTGACGTTGGCGTCGTAGTTGACGCGGGTGTCTGGGGGCCAAAGGCGAGCGCGCAGAGCATCACGGGTGACTACGTCGCCGGGGGTTTCAAGCAAGATC
Organism: Candidatus Acidiferrum sp.; assembly: GCA_049513775.1. GTDB lineage: Bacteria > Acidobacteriota > Terriglobia > Acidiferrales > UBA7541 > Acidiferrum. The sequence goes on along the minus strand of JBEKVU010000279.1, from coordinate 2,926 downwards.
AGCAGGACGTCGCAAACCTTGCCCTGCATCTTGACGCGCGCGCCGTCCTTGCAGAGTTCATGCTTCAGCAGGTCGAGGCAGAAATCCCCGAAACGAGCATAGCGGGCCGATTGGATCGGGACAGTCTCGGGTTCTGAATCTTGCTGAGATGACCTTTCCAGGCGTGCAAACTCTGCATTCATGGTTTACCCTCACGCGAAGTAAGAACCGTTCTTTTCCTAAACCAGATCCACTCGCGCAAGGGCCCCGGGCCGACCGGCAAACCGGGAACGCTTGACAACCATTGCGCCCAGTTATAGCTTACCTGTATATACAAGTCAAGCATGGAGGTGAAATTTGCTCTCAAGTGTTGATCTCACCGGCACGGGATACTGCGCCTCATTCAACTTTCGACGCACCAGCCGCGCGGTAACGAAACTTTTTGATCGAGCCTTCGAGGGCACGGGAATTCGCTCCACGCAGTTCACCATCCTCGTGGGCGTGGCCAAGAGTCAGCCGGTTTCCATGGGCGCGCTTGCGGACCTGCTGGCCCTGGATGCCACCACACTGACGCGCAGCCTTAGGCCGCTGCAGCAAGACGGACTTCTGGCGGTCTCAGAGCGCGCGGCAATGCGGCAACGCTTTATCAATTTGACGCGCAAAGGAGAGCGCACGTTAGCAAGAGCGGTGCCGCAATGGCGGAAAGTGCAAGGAAATTTTGTGGCGGCGATTGGGTCAGAACGCTGGACGGAGTTCCGCGATGAGCTGGAGCGGTTGGCGGGGGTGGCGGGGCGTCTTGAAGAGCCGGTGTTGCAGGAAGCGGCGAGCCGGTAGCTGCGCTTGATGTCCATTCTTTCAGGCGGAGGAACGAGGTAGCGGACGAACGCTTTCCTCCTGTTCGATGTCACCGTAGTTCACCGGGGGAGCGGCACCTTTTATATACTCCGAGACCGCGTTGATATAACTTACCTGCTAAAGAGCGGCACGAATCGGCGCGCGGGCGTGCAAATGGGGTATGATTTCGCGTTGCAAACCACGGGTTGTGGAAAGCAGTCACTCCGACAGGCGAATTGGGGATGAAACCGAATGACCATTTACAAGTTTGGCGCGAAGTATCGGGCGGCATCGGCTGGTTTGTTTGTGGCGGTGATGATGGCGATCGCCGGACTCATGGTGACTGCGCCGCCATCGCAGGCGCAAGAGACTAGCCAGCCGTGGATGAATACCAGCCTGTCTCCCGATGAGCGCGCGGACCTGGTGCTAAAAGAACTGACGCTGGATGAAAAAATCGATTTGCTTCACGGCAACAGCATGCCGGGGTGGGGCACGCCGGTGCGGCCGAACGCGTATATGAGTAATGGCGGGGCCGGGTTTGTCTTGGGTGTGCCGCGGGTGGGGATTCCTTCGATTCAGATGAGCGATGCGGCGTACGGCGTGCGCATGAGCGCGGAGAACGGGCGGTATTCAACGGCGCTGCCCTCCAATTTGGGGGCGGCCGCGAGCTGGGATACGAACGCGGCGTGCGAATACGGCGCGCTGATCGGGCGGGAACTGCGCGCGCAGGGTTACAACATGACGCTCGGCGGCGGCGTGGATATCACCCGCGAGCCGCGCAACGGGCGGACGTTCGAGTATCAGGGCGAGGACCCGATTCTGGCCGGCACGCTAGTAGGCCATCGCATCAAGTGCGAACAGGCGCAGCATGTGATCGGGGATATCAAGCACTACGCGGTGAACGATCAGGAAAGCGGGCGCGAAGTGGTGGACGTTACGATCGACAAGCGTGCGATGCGCGAAAACGATTTGCTGGCGTTTCAGATTGGCATCGAGATCGGGTCGCCCGGCGCGGTGATGTGCGCGTATAACGGGGTGAACGGCGTTTACGCTTGCGAAAACAAATATTTGCTCACCGACGTGCTGAAGAAGGATTGGAATTTTAAGGGATTTGTGGTTTCCGATTGGGGCGCCACGCATAGCGACATCAAGGCGTCTGCCGCGGGGCTGGACAACGAGGAGCCCGAGGATCTCTATTTTGGGGCGACGCTGAAGCAGGCGGTGCAGGCGGGCAAAGTACCGATGGCGGAAATTGACGACCATGTGCATCGCGTCTTGCGCGCGGAATTTGCCGCGGGCATTGTGGACTTTCCGGCGAAGCGAAGCGTGGTGGATGTTGAGGCGGGCCTCGATACGGCGCGCCGCCTTGAGGAACAAAGCATCGTACTGCTCAAGAATGCGGACGGAATTTTGCCGCTGGAGGCGGACAGGCTGCGCCGCGTGGCGATCATCGGTTCGCACGCCAACACGGGAATGATTTCCGGCGGGGGCTCGGCGCAGGTGGATCCTCCGGGTGCGATGGCGCCGGCGTGGAAGTCGCATGTGTGGTTTCCGACGTCGCCGTTGAAGGCGGTAAGCGCAAAGCTTCCGGGAGCTACGGTTAGTTTTGATTCGGGCACGGATCTTGAATCTGCCGCGACTCTGGCAAAAAATTCCGACGTTGCCATCGTGTTTGTGCAGCAGTGGAGCAGCGAGGATTACGACCAGCCGAGTCTATCGCTGCCCGACAATCAAGACGCGCTGATTGCGCAAGTGGCGGCGGCTAATCCGCGGACGATTGTGGTGCTGGAAACGGGAAGCGCGGTCACTATGCCGTGGCTCGGCAAAGTGGGTGGCGTGCTGGAGGCTTGGTACGCGGGTAGCGATGGCGCGAATGCGGTTGCGAATGTTCTTTTCGGGGAAGTGAACCCTGGCGCGAAGTTGCCAATGACCTTTCCTGCCAGCGAGGCTGATTTGCCGCATCCGCAAGCCACGCCAGCTCCGCCCGGAAGCCCGAAGGGACACGGACCGCATCCGGGTTTCACGTTTAGCGTCAAGTATGACGAAGGATTGAAAGTTGGCTACAAGTGGTATGACGCGGAAAACAAGGCGGTGCTGTTTCCGTTTGGTTTTG
>JBEKVU010000278.1:0-6064 GCA_049513775.1 Candidatus Acidiferrum sp. | reverse complement strand
CGTCGGCCATCGCATTTCTTCCCGCCGCTCTGCGGTTTTCGCCCTTCGCATCTCTCGGCAACGACCGCAATTGCCAACCTTCCGCGGATTTCCATCTGCACCCACATTATCAGGGAAACAGAGAAATTGACGAAGTTCTCAAACACCTGCGCCCGGGAGGCGATGGCTTCATCACGGAAAAATATCAGGACCAGGTCGCGGCCATTCTAAGCGAGTGGGCCGCCGATCTGCTTGCGTCACCGCAAAACACCAACGCCCTCCGCAAAGCACTGGGAGAGAAATTCCTGGCGACCTCGCCAACACCCATTTCGTCCGAGTCCACGGGGCCAGATTCTGTTCTGAAGGTTTCGCGTTTGAAATTCGCGGATAACCCCGCGCTCCCAGCGGAAGCTTTTTTGCAAGAATGGCGTGCATCGTTGGGTGTCTTCGCGAAGCTGCTGACCGCGGAGTTTCAGGTGACCGGTATTCGCACCGAGCTATCGTCATCACCCATTGCACCAGCACTTCTCCTGACGCGCGTCCGCTACGAATTGGTCGGAAGCGGTGCAGGTTTTTTTCGCGAACAGCGCATCGGCACCTGGCATCTGCGGTGGGAGCTGCTGCCGGAAGGCCTTCGCCTCAACGAATGGAAATTTGTCGACGGAACGCGCGGACGCGCTCTCGTGCCCGTATTTGAAGACGTTGCGCCACAGGCCTTCGCGGACAATGCCTCTTTCGCCGAGCAACTTCGCCCCGGCACCGACCACTGGCGCACGGTACTCGACGGCGCAAGCGGTATAGACATTTACGGCCACCACGGTGTCTCCGTTGGCGACATCGACGGCAAGGGCTTCGACGATCTGTACATTTGCCAACCCGCTGGCTTGCCCAATCGCCTCTATCGCAACCGCGGCGACGGCACTTTTGACGACATCACCGCGAATTCCGGCGTCGACCTGCTGGACAACACCGCGTGCGCTCTATTCGCTGACGTCAACAATGACGGTCGACAGGACCTGATCATTGTGCGCGCCGCCGGCCCTCTGCTATTCGTGAATCAGGGCGACGGAAAATTCCGGCAAAAGCCCGATGCGTTTCGATTTGCCAATCCTCCGCAAGGCACCTTTACGGGGGCGGCCATCGCCGATTACGATCGCGATGGCTGGCTGGATATTTATTTTTGTTTGTATGCCTACTATCAGGGAACGGACCAGTATCGCTATCCCTGTCCCTACTTTGCCGCAGAGAATGGCCCGCCCAACTTTCTGATGCGTAATCAGCGCAACGCCACTTTTCGTGACGTCACGCAGGAATCCGGCCTGCACGTGAACAACAGCCGTTTCAGCTTTTGCTGCGCCTGGGGCGATTCGAACGGAGACCTGTGGCCGGATCTGTACGTGGCCAACGATTTCGGCAGAAAAAATCTCTATCGCAACAACGCCGACGGCACCTTTACCGATATCGCCACGGATGCTGGAGTCGACGACGTGGGCGCGGGAATGAGCGTTGCATGGAAGGATTTCGATGGCGACGGCAAACCGGATCTTTACGTCGCGGACATGTGGACCGCCGCGGGAGTTCGCGTTGCCGAGCAGGACGTCTTCCAGCAAAACGCCGGCGCCGAAATTCGCGCACTCTATCGCAAGCACGCCATGGGCAATTCGCTTTTACGGCATTCGGGCGCCGATAAATTCACCGACGACACGGCGCGATCCGGAACCGCTATTGGCCGCTGGGCCTGGTCCAGTGATGCGTGGGATTTCGATCACGATGGGTTTCCGGACATCTATATTGCGAACGGCATGGTCTCCGGTCCGGGCGCCGGTTCAGAATCTGACCAGGGATCAGACAGGCGCCGCGAGGATCTGAATAGCTTTTTCTGGCGGCAAGTCGTCGCCAATTCCCCCGACAATTCCCGCCCGACTCGCGCTTACGAATTGGGATGGAACGCCATCAACGAATTGCTCCGCTCCGACGGAACCTGGAGCGGATTTGAGCGGAACATTTTTTATCGGAATAACCGCGATGGAACCTTTTCTGATGTTTCCGGAATTGCTGGCCTTGATTTCATCGAAGACAGTAGAACATTCGCTCTCGCCGACTTCGATCGCGATGGCAGAATCGAAGTGTTGCTGAAAAACCGCAGCAGCCCGCAAGTTCGTCTATTGAAAAATGTTTTGCCGGAACTGCCGCCGGCCATCGCGTTCCGCCTGCGGGGCAAGAAGAGCAATCGAGACGCCATCGGTGCCGCGGTCACCGTGGAGACCGATTCGGGGAGTCAGTCGCTCTACGTGCAAGCCGGCTCGGGATTTCTTGCACAACACAGCAAGGAACTGTTCTTTGGCTTGGGCAGCCAGAAAACTTCCGTAAGCGCCTCGATTCGCTGGCCCAGCGGCGAAACGCAAACGCTGCACGATTTGCCGCTGAATCACCGCCTCTTTGTTGAAGAGGGTGCTCCGCCTTCTCGGATGGAACCTTTTCGCGCCACCGCCGCGCAGGCAGCGCGACCGTTGGCTTCGTCGGCCGCGGGTTCGTCTTCGACCTCGAAAGTCTGCGAACGGCCGGACACCGCCAGCACCTGGCTTCTGGTTCCTATCGCGGCGCCCGACTTTTCCTCCCACGATCTTGGCGGCAAGCTGCTTACGTTGTCGCTGCTCCGCGGCAAACCACTTTTGCTCTATTTTTTGGCGGGCACTTCTCCACGCTGCCAAGAGGATTTGCTGGGTCTCCAAAAAAGCCATGCCTTCGGGGACGGCGGGGAGTCACAACTCGTTGCCGTAATCGCCGACGCTGCAACCGCCACCAGAGGAGAAGCTTCCGCATCGGGCACACTTCCGGAAGCGCTCCTTCAACTCTCTTGTCCAATGCTCCGTGCGACCGCTGATCTTCTGGGCATTTACAATCTTCTGTTTCGCTCTCTTTTTGACCGCCGTCGCGACATGAATTTGCCCACGGCGCTTTTGCTCGACGAACACGGTTCCGTGGTCAAAATTTATCAAGGCACAGTTGTGGCGAACGAACTGCGCCAGGACCTCCGCAATTTCCCGCGAACGGCCGCCGAACTGCGCGCGAAGGCCCTACCCTTTCCGGGCGTAAGCGACAACTACGAATTCGGCCGCAACTATCTCTCTTACGGTTCGTTGTTTTTTGAGCGCGGATATCTCGCGCCGGCGGAGGAGTTTTTCAAACTAGCGCTGCGAGACGATCCGGACGGCGCGGAAGCGCACTACGGTCTCGGCAGCGTGTATTTGGAGCAGCAGAAGAATACGGAAGCACGCCAAAGTTTTACGCGCGCAGTGCAACTGCAGGCCAACTATCCCGGCACGCCGCAGCGCGCATGGAACAATCTGGGAATTTTGGCGGCCCGCGAAGGTCACACCGAAGAGGCCGTCACGAATTTCCAGCAAGCGCTAAAAATCGATCCGAATTACGGCGTGGCCATCGATAATCTTGCCAACGCGTATCGCCAAGCCCGGCGATGGGATGACGCCAAGGCTGCGTTCCGACGCTCCCTGCAACTGAATGTGCATGATGCGGAAGCCAACTACGGGATGGGCATGGTCTTCGCGCAACTAGACGATGCGGAACAGGCCTACGAATTTCTGCAGAAGGCGCTCGCGGCTCGCCCCGATTATCCGGAGGCGCTGAACAACATGGGCATTTTGTACCTGCGAACGAATCGCAAAGAAGAAGCCGAAAAATCGTTTCAAGAATCGATTCGCGTGGCACCGGCATTCGATCAGTCGTATCTGAACCTCGCGCGCCTCTATGTGATCGAAGGCGAGCCGCAAAAAGCGAAGACCGTTCTGCGCGAATTTCTAAAGCAATATCCCGGCCAGGCGCTTGCGGAAAAAGAGTTGTCGCAACTCCCGCAATAGACCATCGGTTGTCACGCGTCGTCGCCACGTTGCCCATCGCATTTGCGAAAGGCGCCCGGCTCGGAAGGCCGCCGCTTCATAAAATCGGAACCGCGAGCAAGCCAGAACTGCGATTTATTGCGACCAGCGACTGCTCAGAATAGAATACGAGGCGTACGATTAAGCCAGGTTCCGCTGCAGGTAGTAGTGCAGGAAATCGACCTATCCGATGCATGCGCATCCCACAGCGCCTCGCTCCACGGCGTTCACGACCGCAAGAAATTTCACGGCGCGCGTTTTGTTCTCGACCGCGCTCGCTTGTTTCGCAGGGATACCGACTTTCGCGCAGCCTCCGTTCCCGCAAACGCGAGCTCCGCAGACCACCGCAGCAAGCTCGGTGGAAGGCATAGTGCGAGACACGAGCGGCAACCCCGTCCTCGGAGCTTCCGTTTTGTTGACGGTACCCGGCGATGCCAAGCCCCGCGAAACCAAAAGCGCGGACACTGGAACATTTTCGTTTTCCGCTTTGAGCGCCGGCTCGTTTACCATCCGCGCGGAAAAAAGCGGGTTGCTCCCGAGTGTCCCTCGCTCGCTGGAATTGTCAGCGGGAGAAAAGAAACACGTCGAGCTGATTCTTGATCCGCCGACTCCCCAAACGGATGCGGCAGTCCCACCAGCACCGGATGTCGGCTCCGCCAGCTCCATGGAATTTTCCGATCGCCCAAATTTCGTTATCGCGGGCGTGACCGATTGGTCCAATCTCGGTCTGCACGGGTCTGACGCCACCACGCGAACGAGCGAAGCGCTAACCAAGGAAACGCTGACGCTAAAATCCGACGCTATGCACGACTCTGCCGGGAACGGCAGCGCTGACGCGGCAACACTCCACCGCTTGTCCGGCGATCGCGAGGAACGTTCCGGTGATCCCGTTGCTGCCGTGCGCGATTACCAGCAGGCCGCCCATCTGGATCCGAGCGAAGACAACTACTTCGCGTGGGGTACCGAATTGCTCCTCCATCGCGCTTCGCAACCGGCTGCCGAGATTTTCACGAAGGGATTCGCGCTGCATCCCGAATCCGCCAGATTGCTCGCAGGACTCGGCGCGGCCATGTACGCCAACGGTCTATTCAAAGAAGCCGCCGCCCGCCTCTGCGAAGCCTCCGATTTGAATCCCGCGGACTCCGCTGAGTATCTTTTCCTTGGCAAAATGGAAGAGGTCGCCGTCGATCCGGTGCCGTGTGCAGAAGAAAAACTAGCGCGGTTCGCTCGTGAGCAGCCAGGGAACGCACTCGCGAACTACTATTACGCAATTAGCATTGGGAAGCGTAAACGCGAGCCGGGCAACACAGCGGAATTCCGCACGACCGAGGCACTGCTTGAAAAAGCCGTGGCCCTCGATCCCGCTTTCGCCGAAGCCTATCTACAACTCGGTGTTATATATTCAACGCAGCGCGATTTCGCGCAGGCCGAGCAGCTTTTGCGGAAAGCCGTCGAGATCAACCCACAACTGAGCGAAGCCCATCGCCGCCTAGGCCAAACCTACCAACGCTCAGGCCAGGACGCGAAGGCCCAGCAGGAATTTGCGATTTACAAACGATGCCAAAAAACAGAATCGGAGGCGCTAGAGCGCCAGCGACGCGAACTCCGTCAATTCCTGGTCATCCTCCAGGACCAGACGCCGATATCTGCGCCCCGTTAAGAAAGCGGGCAACTTCCTTTTGTATGCGTGTCGCGGTGCGCCCAAGGGGCGATTCTAGAACTTTTCTCAGCGATTTCGTGGCAGCGTTGCCACAGATCGGGGTTCTCTCGAGATTGAGTCTGTAGGCATTTTGTGAAGCCCAGGACGCATTCCGGGTAACCTCGTCGTTCCTAGCTTTAAAGGAGCCGAAAAAACGCCAACCAAAGACGGCGTTAAACACTTTTCACGACGGCCTTGCCCCGAAGGCCAAAAATCGCTCCCGTGACGCATTCTGGCTGCGACCTACGATCGAGGAAAGGTGTTAAGACAGGAGAAGTTTGGCGGCGTATCTGCAATTTTGGTCCCCGCCCTTCTAAGACGAACAGCGCGCTGCATCAAAATGCAGCAATGACCGGCGCAGATTTTATCACTGCGCCTCCTGACCGGAGTTCAGCCGAAGTACAGGTCCGATTATGGCCTTCGTGGCCAGTTGTGCGCGCCCGATCCGAAGGGTAATCTCGTTCTTAGTTTCATACCCTCTGGGCTCGCA